>JALNWB010000063.1 GCA_023231105.1 Ignavibacteriaceae bacterium
GCGGGTAATTGCAACATAAAACAATCTTCTTTCTTCCTCAAGCAGCAAGTCGTGATCCGCTTTTTTTATAATTTGAAATATTCTGTCTTCTAACCAAATATCCGGGAAACCTCCGTAACCTTCAGTCAATCCAAGGATGAAAACAACTTTAGCTTCCAAACCTTTGGCTGCATGAATGGTTTTTGATTGGATTTTGATCCCTTCCTTTTTAAAAGCTAAGAAGTAAGGGTAAAACATTTTACTTCTTCGATAAAGGAATAAAACATCTTCGTTCGTCATCCCATCACTCAATAACAGTTTTACTTTTTCGACACAAAATTGAATGTTTTCTTCCTCACTATTACCCGAATAGACAACTATTTTGTGTTCTGATTTTTTAGCTGCATGTATTTCTTTGTCAACCCTGAACTTATTGTGTTTGATTACTTCATTGCTTGCGCCTACAATGTTTTGCGTGCTGCGATAATTTAAATTAAGTTTTATAATGTTAGAATTTGGGAAATGCTTTGCAAAATTGATGATGTAACTTACATTTGAACCACGCCATCCGTAGATGCTTTGCCAATCATCTCCCACACAAAAAAGTTGAGTTTCATTCGTGAGTAATAATTTGATCAATTCAACTTGCAAATTGTTTACGTCCTGGAATTCGTCCACAAGAATATATTTATATTTACTTCTATACTTGTTAGCAATATCCGCTTGATTCTGAAATAAGGAAGCGCTTTTTGAAATCAGATCATTAAAATCAAGATAGGATTTATCTGTGCAGTAATTTATATACTTCTCAACAATCGGGATTGACAGTTCATAAAAATGGCGGACTCTTTCGTGCTGATCTTTTTTAGCATTCTCCAATACTAACTTGAAGTCAATATTTTCAACTTTTATCATGTCGGTAATTCGGATGATCTGAACTACAAAATCTTTTACATCTTCATGATAACCATTGAATTCTTCTTTATAGGTAAGAGAAACCGTTTTATGATAGTCATACGGCAAGCGGTTTTTTACAATCTTATCTAAAGAGTGATTGAATAAAGCGGAATCTTTGGTCATGCTTTCATAGGTTTTTACTAACAGCAAATTCCCCTTTTCAAATTGTTCTTCTTTGTTGACCATCGAAAAACTTTTATCGCTAACGTGTTCAATGTAAAGATTAGCATCAGGAATATAGAAGTCAGGATGAAAAGAAAAGTCTTTCACATTGAGCAGCGGTTCATATTCATACTTTATACTGTGCCGATAAAGCCAATCGGCAATAAATTGTTCTGATTTAGAACGGACTTTAGTTCCATCCAATGTTGTGAAATATTTTCCGTCCTTAGTTAAAAACTTATTTGAGGTTTTAGTGATATGAATTTTGTCGATTATATAATCTAAGACGTAACGTTTTAGTCGAAGTAAAAAATCCGTATTCTCACATTGTTCAATTAAAAGTTTATGAACTACTTCAAAGACAGTTTCGGGTGCAACATGTTTCGAAAGCTCATCTTCTTCTTCCCTTTTCTCGTCACCGATTATTCTGAACTTGTTATCAAACTCATTAACACCAAAGTTTCGTAAAACACTGTAACAAAAACTATGAAAGGTTCTGACTGTTAATCCGTCAATCCATTTATATTTTTTTTGTTGGGAAAATCTCTCCTTATCTTTTTCAGCTTTGGTCAAAGACTTATCAACCAAGATGTTTTCGTATTGTTTTGTGGTATCGGCAGAAATGATAAGACGGTCAATCATTTCGTTGGTAGCATTCTTGGAAAAAGTGACCGCTAAAATACTGGAAGGACTTACTCCCTTTTCTTCGATTAAATAAATAATTTTTTGAAGCAGAGTTTTTGTTTTTCCAGAACCGGCACCGGCTAAAACCAAAAGTCTTTTTTCTTCACTGATTACAGCTTCTCTTTGCCGCTCGCTTAAAGCGCTTAAATCTGTTTTGGTCGATTGTTCAATTAAATTATCTTTTAGAATAGTCATCTTTTGTATGTTCCCTTTTTCTTCGGTAAAGTAATCTTTTTTACTTATCGGCTAACCCTCAGCTATAGACAACAATGCCATACTTTTTGCGGCTTACCTGTCAGGCTCTACCGGATTAAAAAATTTCGGTTGCACATTTATAATAGAAACTTGACGATACCAATGTATTGCGCCGGGATATCAATTCGTCTTTCAAGAAAGAATTTTTCAATTCCTACATTTATCCATTCTCTCGAAGTTGTAATATTTTGGAACTGAATAAAATTATCATCTTTTGATTTAACAACTTCATATCCTGACATCTTGATATCAATACTTTCTCTCTCCCCTTTTAGACTCACCGACAAATAAATATCTTTATTTGCGGAATCAATTTTTAGGTCATTAAGATTACCAAAATCCGAGATAAAACTATCGGCGGACTTCTTAAAAAGATGAGAAACTGCTTTGTCTTTAATTTTAGAGAATAGACCCATAAGCTTTTTTAGCAATACTAACCTTAAAAAATTTCTATTAATTGTAAACTTGATTTAATTAAAATTTTATTGAAACCATTCTTTTAATTTTCCTTTTGCTTTATCAACGTGCTCTCTCTTAATATGCGCTGCAACAGCAGCCGTTGCACCGATTAATGCACCTAAATCATCGGCAAATCCTACCAGCGGTGTAATATCCGGAATCGCGTCAGCCGGCGAAATAAAATATCCAAGAGCGCAGAGAATTACTCCTTTTGCCCAAACGGGTGTATCTCCATCGATAAAACAGTAATAGAGTACCAATGCTTTTTCAATTACTTCTTTACCCGCCTTTACAGCAAATTTTTTAATTTTCTTCCAAAACGATTCTTCTGAAAAATCGTTAGAATAGTTGTGAATATCTTCGCTCATCTTTTTCCCTTTCAATTAAATTGTCTTGCAGAGTAGGAAAGCATTTTTGTACAGTCTAATGGATTTTTTCCTACTGCTTTTTAATAAAAGAAATTTTGTTATTGTATTATCTTTTTTTGATTCAAAGTTTGAAGAAAATAAGGAGGAAGGGAACGTATTAATTATCCCGTTTTGTAGTTCTTGCCGGTATATATTTAATAAAGAAATAAAGCAACCTGCTTTCTTGATTATTAGGACAAACGAACTTATAAATGTTTGCTGAAATTACCAAATGCCGGTAAAAAATATTTTAATCATGTAGAGGTTGGTTGGAAGAATTCCGATTAGACAAGTTAGTACCGTAACAGAAATGTTCGTGTAATCCGACCCGACGGATTGTCAGAATATTAATAGGATAAATAAAGCGAAAGAAAGACTGAATGAAAATGAATGGCTGAATGTTTTCCATTCAGTCATACAGTCTTAGTGCGGCGAAGCCGCCAACCAAAGCTTCTTTGATCTCAGAACAAGGATTAACGATTTTTGATTTTAGAAATTTTAAACAAATCGCAAATCGCTATTCATTAATCTTTGTTCTCAAATCTTGACAAAAAAAACAATCCGCCGCGGCGGATAATCGAGGATACTATTCAACCATTCAATCGATGATGAGTGACTCATTAGTTCCGGTTCACAAAATTATTTATTCTGTTGATCTTATACTTGTATTTTTAGTCCAGTTCTTGTTGATTTTGGACGTACACCTCGAATATCAATCAAAATCACACAATATCTTGCTAAAATCTTCCAAAAACCTATTGTTAGGTGATTTTTCTCACGTGTAAGCTTTCATTTCTTCAATGCAAGATAACATTTTTTCAATGCGAGTTGACATTTCTTCAGTGCAAGCTGAGATTTCTTCAGTGCAAGCTGACATTTCTTCAGTGCGAGCTAATATTTCTTCAGTTCGAGTTTTCATTTCTTTACTGTGAGGTGACATTTTTTGCGTACGAGTTCTCATTTCTTCACTGCGAGATGTCATTTCGTCAATGTAAGATGACATTTCTTCAGTGTGAATTCCCATTTCTTCCATGTAACCGTTCAATATTTCATCGTAATATTATTTTCCACAAAAGTAAATACTCAAAATTCCATCACAATATGAGAGGAGTGTTCATCCCCTGATCGTTATTCATTACTATTTTTTATTCTGATTGTTTAAGTATTAAACCACAACGCCGAACAACGCGCCTACACCGGCAGTAAGTCCCATTGCAAGTGCGCCCCAGAATGTTACGCGCAACGCCGCTTTTAAAAGAGGTGAACCGCCAACTTTTGCAGACACCATTCCCAATAACGCCAGAAACAGCAGCGAACTAACCGAAACTGAAGGAATCATAAAAGAAGCAGGAAAAATTAATACGGCTAATAATGGCATAGCTCCACCTACTGCAAATGTGCCCGCCGATGAGAGTGCTGCTTGAACCGGACGCGCTGTTAAAACTTCAGAGATTCCCAGTTCATCCCGTGCATGAGCAGCAAGTGCATCATGCGCCATAAATTGATGCGCAACCTGCGTTGCAAGTTCAGGGTCTAAACCACGGCTGACATAAATCGCAGCCAATTCATCTTTTTCAAACTCGAAATCGCTTTCAAGTTCTAAACGTTCGCGTTCCATATCCGATTTTTCCGTATCCGCTTGCGAGCTGACTGAAATGTATTCTCCTGCTGCCATAGACATAGCTCCTGCAACAAGACCGGCAACACCTGCAATTAGAACACCGCTTGTTGTAGCTTTGGCGGCTGCCACACCTATAATAAGACTTGCAATTGATACGATACCATCGTTAGCTCCCAAAACTGCCGCACGTAACCAACCGATGTGCTGTGTGCGATGCCTTTCTTTATGAAACGAAGCCATTGTCTCTCCTTAAAAAATAAATAATATTGAATAACTTCTTTATCAAAATAACTATTTCTGTTTTCTTTTATTATATCCGTTTTCATCATACGGTTGAAGCTTTTCCATCCACATATCTTCAAACACTTTTAAATCCTCGCTATAGTCGTAAGCAAGATCCTCTTTCGGTTCAAGCGTATCAACAATCTCAAAAATAAAATTCTCGTCGCCGAATTGATTATAATCTTTCTGCAGTTCGCTGTTCATGTGCAAACCGTTTCTTAGTTGAAACTTGAAACTATTTGCTTTGCCATGCAGGTTCAAACTTCTTCCGAGAAATACTTTTCCATTTACCAGATTTTTTATTTGATAAATTCCCATCGGCGGAAGAGTTTGTTTGTATTTATTCTTTAATTCTTTTTTGTCTATCATTTCTTATTTCACTTTTAAAATATAGTTGAGTTGGGTTTCTATTTTTTCAAAAAACTCTTTATATGTTCCCGGCTCTCTTCTATTGATATAAAAAAGCAGCATGCCTATAATAGCATAATGTACAGTATCTTTCATAATAGAAGCGTCAGCAGCGCTCACAATTTTTGTTTTAATGCAATATTCCCATTCATCTTCGCTTAATTTATCCAGGAAAGAATAGATCAATTTTATTGTAGGTTGTTTGTTCGCCAACTCAGTCGTTTTCTCCAGAAAGAATAACTCAAATATCCCCGGGTATTGAATGAAATATTTTACATACGCTTTCGCGATCGCTTTTATTTTCCCCGGACCCGACTGGCTTTTTTTAGTTTCGGTTTTTACAAACTCTTCGCACTCTTCATGGAAATCTACGACACATTCAAAAATCAAATCCTTAACATCTTTGAAATAATTATAGAGAGTAGCGTATGAATAACCCGCACGTTCTGCAATATTCCTGACGCTCAAGCTTTTTAAACCTTCACCTTTTAAAATTTCTTTCGTAGCTTCAATAAAATAACTTTTTATTCTCTGCTCTTGAATTTCTTTGTTTCCCATTTTAATACCGCTTAATTGATTAACGTATTTTATATATTTAACAGTGTTAATATAATGAATGCGAATTAGAAGTCAAAAAGATTTTTACAGCTATGGCTGCTTTCCCGGGGTTACTTAAATCCCAACTCGTTCCGCTTCAGTTGGATTCGTAATTAATTCCTCATTCCTAATTTTTCCTTATATCCTTACACTCACAAGGAATAATATTCAATTTTTCTTAAATGTATGTTGACAAAGAATTTATTTTGTGTTAGGTTTGCCATACTTAAATTATGAAAAAACAAAGACTCCATATTATTACAACTATGTGCACCGGCACCACAAAACCACCGAATAGCGGAAGTTGGTAATCGCATAGTACTATTTAAATGTTTAAAACCGACTTCCTCAAAAGAAGCCGGTTTTTTTTTGTGCATAACTAAATTTGGATAACTAATGAAAATATTAAAGTTCGGGGGCTCATCCGTTGCTTCGGCTGAACGGATAAAAAATGTAATTGAGATAATTAAGTCATCTCTTAAAAAAGAGAAGGATCTTGCTGTCGTTTTTTCCGCTTATCAATCGGTAACCGATAAATTAGTAACAGCCAGTCACCTTGCCGCCGAAGGAAATGCACTTTATTTAGATAATTTAAAGGAATTGGAAAACAGACATCTTGCAATTGCCACGGAATTAATTTCCGTAAGCAAACAAAGCAGCGTTATTGCCAATATAAAATTTCAATTAAATGAACTTGATGATATTCTCCACGGAGTTTTTTTGATTAAAGAATTGTCGTTAAAAACTCTCGATTATATTTTAAGTTTTGGCGAACGACTTTCAGCTTATACCATCAGCGAATGTCTGAATGATAGGAAAATTGCAAATAATTTTTTAGATGCCCGCTCGGTTATAAAAACTGATTCGCAATTCGGAAATGCCCGAGTACTTTTTGATCTCACTAATAAAAATATTCAACAACACTTTTCTGCAAATAAAAAACTTCAGATCGTCACCGGCTTTGTAGCTTCAACAATTGAAAATGAAACTACTACGTTAGGGCGCGGCGGTTCGGACTTCACCGCTTCAATATTAGGCGCTGCTCTTAATGCAAAGGAAATTGAAATCTGGACCGATGTTGACGGCGTACTTACTGCTGATCCGAGAAAAGTGCGGAATGCATTTCCAGTAAAACATTTAACGTTTGATGAAGCGATGGAGCTTTCACATTTCGGTGCAAAGGTAATCTATCCGCCGACAATGCAGCCTGCACATGCAAAAGGAATTCCTCTGCGCATCAAAAATACATTTAATCCTTCTGCGGAAGGAACGCTTATCAGCAAGAAAAAAATTGCAAATGATTTTCTGATAAAGGGAATTTCTTCAATCGATGCTATCTCTTTAGTATTGGTTGAAGGAAGCGGTATGGTAGGTGTTGCCGGTATTGCAGAAAGAATTTTTAGCGCACTGGCGAAAAAACAAATTAACGTTATCATGATTACACAAGCTTCGTCAGAACATTCGATCTGTCTAGCCATTCCGCCGCGTGATAAAAAGAAAGCGAAAGAATCGATAGAGCATGAATTCAAATTAGAATTGATTGAAAAAAAGATCAGCGAAGTAAAAGTTGAAAATGATTTTGCAATTATCGCTATCGTCGGAGAGAATATGCAGAAGACTCCCGGCATCGCAGGACGTGTTTTTCAAGCTCTCGGTAAAAACGGAATTAACATCGCCGCTATTGCACAGGGTTCATCCGAGTTAAATATTTCCGTCGTTATTTCTAAAAAAGATGAAGCCAAAGCGCTCAACGCTTTACACGAAGCTTTCTTTTTATCGAAAACGAAATCACTCCATCTCTTTTTAGTCGGACCTGGATTGATCGGAAAAACTTTTTTAACTCAATTGAAAAATCATCAACTAAAATTAGAAAATGAATTTTCTACTTCCGTGCACGTCTGCGGAATTATCAATACTAAAAAAATGATTTTAAGTAATGAAGGTTTTTCTCTTGATAAATGGGAGAAGGAATTAACTTCTTGCGAAGAAACATCTAACTTGCAAACATTCGTAAACGCAATGAAAGAATTCAATCTACCAAATTCAATTTTTATCGACTGTACTGCAAGCGAAGATGTTGTAAAATATTATCTGGATGTTCTCTCTTCAAATATTTCCGTTGTTACACCTAATAAAAGAGCGAATACAAAGTCTTTCACGTTTTATAAAAAATTACGCGAGACTGCTTCAAAGCATAACGTAAAGTTTTTGTATGAAACAAACGTTGGCGCAAGTTTACCAATTATCGGAACCATTAAAGATTTAGTAAGCAGCGGCGATTCAATTACAAAAATTGAAGGAATTCTTTCAGGTACGTTGAGTTATATTTTTAATTCCTTTAAAGCCGGCAAAAAATTTAGCAACGTAGTTCTCGAAGCAAGAGAAAAAGGTTATACCGAACCTGATCCGCGTGAAGATTTAAATGGAAAAGATGTAGCGCGAAAACTATTGATCCTGGCGCGTGAATGCGGATATCAAATGGAATTACCCGAAATAAAAGTTGAAAATTTGATTTTCCCGAAAGCGCAAAAAGTAAAAACAGTTCCCGAATTTTTCGGCGTGCTTAAAGAGAATGACGATGAGTTTGAAAAGCTTCGTATGAAAGAAGAAAAGGATGGAAAGGTTTTACGCTATATTGCTAAATTGGAAAAAGGAAAAGCAGAGGTCTCGCTGCAAGCAATCGACCGGAATCATCCGTTCTATTTTATGAGCGGAAGCGATAACATTTTAGCTGTTCATACGCTGAACTATCTTAATAGTCCTCTTGTAATAAAAGGACCGGGAGCCGGAGCTGATGTTACAGCCGCAGGAGTATTTGCCGATGTTCTCAGAATTTCAAATTATTTGAGTTAAGGAAAAATAAAAAGGGATACTATGTCAACACAAAAAATAAAAGTAGGAATCTTAGGCGCAACCGGAAGCGTCGGACAAAAATTTATTCAACTTTTAAGCGGTCATCCGTTTTTTGAAATTACGGAAGTCGCCGCTTCGGACCGTTCTGCAGGAAAGAAATACAAAGATGCGGTAAATTGGTTTTTGCCTACTCCTATTCCCGATGCGATTGCTAATCTTACGGTTAAAAATTGTGAACCGAATTTAGAGTGCGGTGTCGTTTTCTCCGGTTTAGATGCAAACATTGCCGGAGAAGTAGAAGAAGCATTTGCCAAAAGCGGATACCATGTTATTTCAAATTCTAAAAATCACCGTTTTGATAAAGATGTTCCTTTACTTATTCCTGAAGTAAATCCCGATCACCTTGGATTAATAAAAGTTCAAAATTTCGGCAAAGGTTCAATCGTAACAAATCCTAATTGCTCAACAATCGGAATGTTGATCGCATTAAAACCGTTGGATGATGCTTTCGGAATTGAACAAGTAAACGTTGTAACGATGCAAGCTTTATCCGGTGCGGGTTATCCCGGTGTTTCAAGTCTTGATATTATTGATAACGTAATTCCGTTTATCGGCGGAGAAGAAAATAAAATGGAAACCGAGCCGTTAAAAATTCTTGGCAATTTTAATGGAAAAGAAATTGAACTTAGCACTTTCAAAATCAGCGCTTCTTGTAACCGGGTTGCAGTCGTTGATGGACATCTTGAATCTGTTCAAGTTAAATTTAAAAATAAACCGACCAAAGAAGAAATTTTTTCTGTTTGGAAAAATTTTAAAGGCGAACCGCAGCAATATGATTTACCGCTTGCGCCGATTCAGCCGATCCATTATTTCTTTGAAGATAAATATCCACAGCCACGCCTGCACAGAGATATTGATAAAGGAATGGCAGTAGCGGTAGGCAGATTGCGCGATTGTAATTTATTTGATTACAAATTTTCAGTCCTTTCACACAACACGGTTCGTGGAGCCGCCGGTGGAGCGATCCTCTGCGCTGAATTGATGAAAGTAAAAGGGTTGCTTTCATAATGAAAAATTTATTTAAAGCAAAAAAAGTAAAAGTCTTCTCCCCCGCTTCCGTTTCAAACGTCGGTTGCGGATTTGATATTTTCGGTTTTGCACTGCATCAGCCCGGAGATGAATTGGTAATGCGAATCGTTGACAAGCCCGGTATTCACATTACAAAAATTACCGGCGATGAACATCATCTACCAAGAGATGCGAAAAAAAATACTGCCGCAGTTTCGCTTCGAGCAATGATGAACGCACTTGAACCAAAGTTCGGAGTTGAGATGGAACTTCATAAGAAAATGCCTTTAGGCAGCGGACTTGGTTCAAGCGCCGCCAGCGCGGTTGCGAGCGTTTTTGCTTTAAATGTTTTACTGAAAAAACCTTTTTCAAAAAATGATTTGCTACTCTTTGCTTTGGAAGGAGAAAAAATTGCCAGCGGAAACATTGCACATGCTGATAATGTTGCTCCCTGTTTGTACGGTGGTTTTACGTTGGTAAGAGGCTGCAATCCTCCGGATGTTATTTCAATACCGGTTCCGGATGATCTCTACTGCACGATCATTCACCCGCACATTGAAATTAAAACCGAGTTTGCCAGGAGAATTTTGCGCTCGCAAATAAAGCTTTCAGATGCCGTAAAGCAATGGGGCAACGCCGCCGCATTAGTTGTCGGTTTGATGAAACCGGATTATGAATTAATCAAACGTTCCATTGAAGATTATATTATTGAACCGATTCGCGGTTCGCTGATCCCGAATTATTTTCTTTTAAAAGAAACAGCTCTCAAGAACAATGCACTCGGATGCAGCATTTCCGGTTCCGGTCCTTCTGTTTTTGCGTTAAGCAGAAGTGAGAAGGAAGCCAAACTTATCGGCACAGAAATGAAAAAAGTGTTTACAAAAATAAAATTGAAAAGCGACACCTTCATTTCAAAAATAAATTATGAAGGACCTAAAATTATTTCTATCTCGGATAACACTTGAAATTTTACAGTACAAATAATAAACAAATACAAGTTCCCTTTCGTGAAGCCGTTCTAAAAGGAATAGCAGATGACGGCGGACTTTTCATGCCGAACGAAATTCCTAAACTTCCGGAAAATTTTTTCCATGATATTGAAAAATATTCTTTTCAAGAAATCGGATTTGAAGTTGCAAAACTTTTTATTGATGATATAAATGAAGTTGATTTACGCACAATAATAAATAATGCAATTTCTTTTCCGGCGCCTCTTGTCAAGTTATCAGAAAACATTTCAATCCTGGAATTATTCCACGGACCGACGTTAGCGTTCAAAGATTTCGGCGCTAAATTTCTCGCCAACCTTTTAACACATTATTTAAAGGATGAGAAAAAAGAAACGCTAATTCTGGTTGCAACTTCGGGCGATACCGGAAGCGCAGTTGCAAACGGTTTCTATGAAAAAGAAGGAATTAAAGTTGCGCTTCTTTATCCAAGCGGAAAAGTAAGTAGAACCCAGGAACAGCAATTAACTACTCTCGGCAAAAATATTTTCGCTTTTGAAATTGATGGTGTATTTGATGACTGTCAACGACTTGTAAAACAAGCTTTCCACGATTCAGAATTAAAAAATATATTTTCGATGACCTCGGCAAACTCAATAAATATTGCTCGATTGCTTCCGCAATCATTTTATTATTTTGAAGCGTACAAACAAGTAAAAGATAAATCGCTCCCGTTTGTAGTTTCTGTTCCAAGCGGAAATTTTGGAAATCTGACCGCCGGATTACTCGCTCAGGCTATGGGATTACCGGTTCATAAATTTGTTGCTGCGGTAAATGCAAATGATGTATTCTTTAATTATTTGCAAAGCGGGAGATTTGAACCGAAGCCATCGGTGCTCACGCTATCAAACGCAATGGATGTTGGAAATCCGAGCAACTTTGCACGCATCATCTCCCTCTTTGAAAATGATGTTAATTTAATTCGAAAGAGAATCTCATGTTCAAGTTTTAATGATGAACAAACTTTATTGGCAATAAAGGAAGTAAAAGAAAAATATCGATATACAGTTGATCCGCATGGGGCAGTTGGTTATTTAGCATTAAAAAAATATCTGCAGGAAACCGGACAAGAAGATGTAAACGGAGTAATTTTAGAAACCGCTCATCCTGCAAAATTTTCTGAAATTGTTGATAAAGTTCTTGAAGAAAAAACTGTGATACCGGAAAGATTATCCGCATGTTTTGAAAAAGAAAAAGTATCAGTAAAGACAATTAAAGATTATGCTTCGTTTAAAGAAGCGCTTGTACGAACTATTTCATAAAGGAAATGCAAATGGAAAATAAAATAATCACCATCCTTGGAAGCGGAAATATCGGACTATCAATTGCAAAGGGTTTAGTGCATGCTCAATTGGTTTCTCCGAAGAATGTAATTTTAACGAGAAGAAATACCGAATTGCTTAAAGAATTTTCGACTCAAGGATTTTCTATTTCAAGCGATAACAAAAAAGCGGTAACGCAAGCCGATATTGTTATTATCGCAGTTCAACCGCAACAGCTAAATGATTTATTGCTTCAAATAAAACCGTCTCTGAAAGCGAAAAAGCATACGGTTATTTCCGTGGTTTCCGGAGCTTCTATTGCTGCCATGAAAAAAATTCTCGGTGGACAAATAAAAATTGTTCGCGCTATGCCAAATACTGCAATAGCTATTCAAGAATCAATGACTTGCTTATCCTCCGATTCAACCGAAGCACTAACCTACGCGGAAAAGATTTTTAACGCGCTTGGCAGCAGTTTAATAATCAAAGAAGAATTGATGGGACCTGCAACCGCATTATGCGCCTGCGGGATAGCATTTTTCCTTCGCGCAATTCGTGCCGCCTCACAAGGAGGAATTGAAATCGGATTTCATTCCGAAGAAGCTATTATGATGGCTTCGCAAACTGCAAAAGGAGCGGCCTCTCTTCTTTTAGAAAATAAAAATCACCCTGAAAGTGAAGTTGACAAAGTAACTACTCCGAGAGGAATAACTATTTCAGGCTTAAACCAGATGGAACATAACGGCTTTAGTTCGGCGTTAATTAAAGGAATTGTAACTTCCGCTGAAAAAGCTGCCAAGATTTATTCATAAATATGCAATCTTGACAAAAAAGTATTTGACAAATGAACTTTCGTGCATTATCTTTGCACCTACTAAAATGAAAAACAAAAATTTAAATATCGAAATTAAAAATATGGCAATGTGCCTCTGTTGTATGATGATGTGTTCATCAACTCGGATGGTCTCAGCCTAAACGTTCTAATATTTTAATTGAAGCCCTTCCGAAGTGAAAACTCGAGAAGGGCTTTTTTGTTTGTTCTTATAAAAATAAAAAAACTCTTATCGAGAAAGGTTGAGGGAACAGGCCCTATGAAAACCTTAGCAACCATCACGCTCGTCGTGAATTTTGGTGCTACTTCCTGCCCGTTCCGGGTTATTCCGGAAATTGTGGAAAGATGAGAATCAGGTATTAAACCTCTTCAGAAATCTTTTCCGAAGAGGTTTTTTTTTGTCTATAACTGAAAATAAAACAATAAATAAAAACAAAGAGGTAACAAAATGAGTGCTGAACAAAAACCAAGAAACTTCAGATTTGAAACGCTGCAACTGCACGCCGGACAAACAGTAGATACTGCAACTAATTCCCGTGCAGTCCCGATCTATCAAACTGCGTCATACAATTTTAACAACGCTGATCATGCAGCAAATTTATTCGGATTGAAAGAATTCGGAAACATTTATACGCGGATTATGAATCCGACAACGGATGTTTTTGAAAAACGAGTCGCCGCGCTTGAGGGTGGAGTTGCCGGCTTAGCAACTGCATCAGGACAAGCTGCCCAGCTTGTTGCAATTACTACAATTGTGCAAGCCGGAGAAAACATCGTTTCCACCAGTTTACTTTACGGCGGAACATATAATCAATTCAAAGTTACTTTTCCGAGATTAGGAATTGATGTTAAATTCGTTTCCGGTGATTCACCTGAAGAATTTGAAAAACTAATCGATGCTAAAACAAAAGCTCTCTATCTTGAAACTATCGGCAATCCAAGATTAAATGTCGCAAACATAAAAGAGATTGCCGATGTAGCCCACAAACATAATATTCCCCTTATCGTTGATAATACTTTTGGAGCGGCAGGCTTTATTGCAAGACCAATTGACCACGGTGCTGACATTGTTGTTGCTTCCGCGACCAAATGGATTGGCGGACATGGAACTTCTATCGGCGGTGTAATTGTTGACTCTGGTAAATTTAATTGGGGCAACGGAAATTTCCCGATTTTCACTGAACCGAGTCCAGGTTATCATGGATTAAAATTCTGGGAAATATTTGGCGCTGATGGACCGTTTGGAAACATTGCTTTCATTATCCGCGCTCGCGTTGAAGGTTTAAGAGATTTAGGTCCTTGCCTAAGTCCTTTTAATGCTTTTCTTCTTCTCCAAGGATTGGAAACACTTTCATTAAGAATTGAAAGACATGGACAAAATGCGTTGGAATTAGCAACCTGGTTGGAAAAACATCCGCAAGTAGCATGGGTTTCTTATCCCGGATTAAAATCTCATCCGTACCATGAAAACGCAAAGAAATTTTTACGCAACGGATTGTTTGGTTCGGTTTTAACCTTTGGAATAAAGGGCGGACTCGAAGCAGGCAGAACATTCATCAATAATGTTCAACTCTCAAGTCTTTTAGCAAATGTCGGCGATGCAAAAACGTTGGTTATTCATCCGGCTTCAACTACACACCAGCAGTTAAGCGAAGCTGAGCAGAAAGAATCCGGTGTAACGGCTGATCTGATCCGCGTCTCCGTTGGTCTTGAACATATTGACGACATTAAGGAAGATTTTGAAGAAGCTTTAAAAGCAACTTTAAAACAATAATTTATTTCACCAGGCTGTTTCATCTGCAAAAGATGGGACAGCTTTATCAAAGTAATTTTTATGGAAACAAAAACATTAAAAAAAACTGCAGCACGAACACAGTTTGTGAACTTGTTTAATGATGGAAGTCCTTTTTATCTTGAGTCTGGAGAGACTTTGTCGGAAGTTGATGTTGCTTATCAAACTTACGGTGAGCTTAACAGCAGCGGAACGAATGCTATCCTCGTTTGTCATGCGTTAACCGGTAATGCACATGCGGCAGGAAGAATTGATGAAGTCGAAGTTGAAAATACAAAAAAACATGAATTCCTTTTTAAGTACAACAAAATGAACTTACATAAGGTAGGTTGGTGGGATTCACTGATCGGACCGGGAAAAATTTTTGACACAGAAAAATATTTTGTGATTTGTTCAAACTTTCTCGGCGGCTGTTACGGCACAACTGGTCCATCCTCTCTCGATAAACAAACCAATCAACAATACCGTATGACATTTCCCCAATATTCAGTAAGAGATATGGTGAAAGTTCAAAAAGAATTATTGAACGCGCTCGGAATAAAAGAACTTGTAACCGTTTCCGGTGGTTCCTTGGGAGGTATGCAAGCGCTTGAATGGGCGATCATGTTCCCCGATTTTGTTAAGTCCGTTATTCCCATTGCAACAGCGGCTCAGCATTCCGCATGGGCAATCGGCTTTAATACACTTTCAAGACAAATAATTTTAAATGATCCCGAGTGGCAAAGCGGAAATTATTTAGAACAACCAAAGGGACTTTCATCTGCAAGAATAGCTGCAATGATCAGTTACCGCGCTCCGGAAGATTTTAATCTGAAATTCGGAAGAGAAATTGATCCCGATAGATATCGGGGCAAAAATCATTTTGGTACGCAATTTCAAGTTGAAAATTATTTACTTTATCAAGGCGAAAAACTTGTTAGAAGATTCGACGCCAACACCTATTTGTATATCACCAATGCAATGGATACACATGATGTTGCGGTACGAAGAGGAACGCTTGAAGAATCACTGGGAAAAATTTCGGCAAAATGTTTAAGCATTGGTATTTCATCCGATATACTCTACCCGCCGGACGAACAAAAAAGTATCGCTTCACAAATTAAAGACGCAGAATACGAGGAAATTGATTCTCCTTTCGGGCACGACGCCTTTTTAATTGAATTTGAACAAGTAAGTAATTTTATTACCAATTTTTTTCGCAAAAACAGTCTCTGAGCAAATTCTTTAAGTGAAGAAAATTCTCTATTTTTGAAATAAGAAATAGTATTTTTTTTACATATTGAAAGAAGGCGAAATGAATTTTGAAGCCCTAAAAGGTTTTCACGATCCATGTTTTGTACTTGCAGAAAACGGAACTATCTTAAAATTGAATGAGGCGGCTTTACAATTTTTTCCACCGACCAAAAGTAAAATTATCGGGGAAAAGTTTTCTAAAATCCTTGCACCTGCTTCCATTTTAAAATTTGAAGATGAATTTTCTTCTTCATTTAAAAACAATACCTCTACCGAATTTGAAATTACCATGCAGTCCTTTGACGCAAATATTTACGATGTAAATATTTTTATCTCTCCATTTATAAGTGAAAAAAATGGGAAAAGAAATATCCTTCTTGTGGGAAAAGATTTTACCTCGGAAAAGAAAAAAGAATCTGAGTTTTTACGGTTCTACACCGTAGCTCAAAATACGGTAAATCCTTTGCAGATCACCGACTTGAACGGCAAAATGATTTACATTAATCCGGCATTTGAACGGTCGAGTGGTTATAAAAAAGATGAATTGATCGGACAAAATCCAAATATTTTCGGAAGCAAAAAACATTCAAGTGAATATTGGGAATCAATGTGGCAAACTATTTCTTCAGGCAAAGTTTGGCTTGGCGAAGTTGAAAATAAAAAGAAAAGCGGAGAACCTTTCCATACGCGGTTATTAGTTTCTCCGATCATCGACGAAACAAAAAAAGTCATTGGCTACTTTGGCATCCATCACGATCTTACCGACAAAAAAATTCTTGAGAAGCAACTGATCCACACACAGAAAATGGAAAGTATCGGAACACTTGCTGCGGGAGTCGCGCACGAAGTCGGCAACCCGCTTGCTTCAATTTCTGCATTGGTACAAATTGTTCAACGCGAAACCGAAGATAGTTTTATCAAAGAAAAACTTGAACTCGTAAAAAAACAAATTACACGTATCTCTAAAATTATCCGTGATCTAGTTGATTTTTCTCGCCCATCGGATTATGAATTAAAGTCCACCGATATTAATGATAATTTAAAAGAAGCGATTGAAATTGTAAAAGTCGGTAAAAAAACAAAAGACATAAATTTTATTTCTCATTTGGATGAATCCCTCCCACTCGTTCCGTTAATAGCTGATCAAGTGCAACAAGTTTTTGTTAATATTTTAATAAACGCAGTTGATGCCATCGCTGAAAAAAAGGAAAAATTCAGAAACGAAGAAGAATCTTTTATCAAAGTTACTACATCAATAAAAGATGCAACTATTAAAGTGGTTTTTGATGACAATGGAATTGGCATTCCCGAAGAATCTCTTACCAAAGTGTTTGAACCTTTCTTCACTACAAAAAAAGAAGGAAAAGGAACCGGACTTGGACTGTGGGTAAGCTACGGAATTATCAAAAGTTCTCACGGTGATATAAAAGTTGAAAGCGTTTATAAAAAAGGGACGAAATTCATTATTAACTTCCCTCTGAATTTAATACTATAAAGGAAACAGATGTCTGGAAAAATTCTTGTTGTTGATGACGAAAAAGATATAAATGATTCGCTTTCTTTCATTCTCGGGAAAGAAGGTTATCTCGTCGAACAAGCCGAAAACGGAAAAGTTGCTTACGACAAAATTTTAAACGACTATTATGATTTAGTTATCACGGATATTGAAATGCCGATGATGAAAGGAACTGAATTATTAGAAAAAATTTCGGCAATTACACCGCAAACTTCTGTAATCATGATTACCGCTTACGGCTCGCTCGAAACAACTATCAAAGCTTTGCGTAACGGAGCTCAAGACTATATCCTAAAGCCGATTGAGTTTGATGAAATCCTTTTTAAAATAAAACGTCTTTTCGAAATGAAATCTCTCATTTCCGAAAATCAACTTTTACGAAAAGAGATTCAACGTAATTATGATTTCTCTGAGCTTGTCGGTAAATCTCAAGCCATGCAAAAAGTTTTTGAAATGATTCAGACAGTTGCAGAAACAGAAAGCACCGTTCTTATTACAGGAAACTCCGGAACCGGCAAAGAACTTGTTGCGCGTGCAATCCATTTCAACAGCAAAAGGAAAAACAAACCGTTTGTTGCCGTAAACTGCGGCGCTATTTCAGAAAACTTAATTGAAAGCGAACTGTTCGGACATAAACGGGGAGCGTTCACCGGCGCTATATCAGATAAAGAAGGATATTTAAAAGCCGCCGACGGCGGAACACTTTTCCTCGATGAAATAAGTGAAATGCCTTTGCAGCTTCAAGTGAAACTTCTTCGCGTTATTCAAGAAAAAGAAATCACGCCGGTTGGAACAACCTATTCCATTCCTATTAATGTCCGTTTTGTTGCCACCACCAATAAAATTTTACAAACTGAAGTTGCATCAGGTAGATTCCGGGAAGATTTATTTTATCGCTTAAATGTAGTTGAACTGAATCTCCCTTCTCTAAAAGAAAGACAGGAAGACATTCCTCTTTTAGCTGATCATTTTATAGATAAATACCGAAAAGAAATTGGGAAAAATGTAAAAGGGATTGATAGTTCAGCTATGCGGGCATTGCTGCATTACGATTGGAGAGGCGAGGTGCGTGAATTAGAAAATATTATTGAGCGCGCAGTAATTTTTGCAAAAAATGAATTTATTACCGTAGAAGATTTACCACAATCCATGCACTTGTTAAAAGACATCCATATTCCCGAAAAAACCGGTTCTCTTGATGATTTTATTAAAAAAGTTGAAAAGGAATTTATTCAAAAGTCTCTTGAAACGAACCAGTTTGATAAAGATAAAGTCGCCAAGCAACTTAACCTCGGGCTTTCAACTCTTTATAGAAAAATTAAAGATTACGGACTGGAACAATAATCCGACTTATTTTTCTGAACCAATTATGTGTAGTTTTAAAAACTTAAATGAATATCGAATAACGAACAAAGAATTAGAAATTTAAAAGTAAATAAGAGTAAGTGTTCGACTTACGAGCAACATTTTTATTTCATCGTTCGATATTCCTTGTTCGTTATTCATTATTCCATTTGAGGTTGTGATACTTCACATTTGAACGACAATTTTCAGATTTCATCATACGCTCCGTTTTATGTTCATTCCACTAAACATCTTTGCACTTATTACTATACAGTTCAAATCAATTTCTTATTCAACCACCCAATTTTAACCTGATAAATTAGGCTCGGAATTTGCTATTTTACTGTAAGAAGAAAAAGGAAATTAGCCATGAAAAAATATTTTTTACCAGTTGCAATTGTAGGTGTAATGTTTTCTCTTTACGGATGTTACACGCAAGTCGATTTTCGTGATCGTCATCAAGATGATTACGAATATTCTCACGATCAAGACCGGAATGACAATTATTCCGAGAACGATTCTGATAACTACTCCAACGGAGAATCGGATGTTACCGTAAACAATTATTATGATGGATACTATCCCGGTTATCGAAGATATCTTTGGCATAATTACTATCCCTCTTTTTCAATAGGTTATTCATACGGATCGTATTGGGATCCTTTCTGTTATGATCCTTGGTATTATGGATATTATCCGGCTATTCCCGTTATCGCTTATTATTCCCCTTATTACTATGACAATTATTATTATGGTGGTTACTACAACAATTCATATTGGAACGGTGGCTCAATTTACAAAGAAAGAACGAACACATCCTACCGCTTACGAAATAATGACGGCGGAAGAGGAACAACTACACTAAGAGACAGGTCAACAAGAGACCTCATCCAAACATCTTTAAGCAGAGACAGACAAAGAACTGAAAGTTTGAAAAGAGATGTAATTCAAACAACCCGTGAAAGTTCTCCGGTACTTCGAAACAGAGATAACAAAAATACCGGTAGAGATAGAACAATTATTCCAACCGACAGAGCGAAACGAGCATCAGAAGTTGACGACGCAATAAAAAATAGAAGAAGTTCAGATCAACCGGCAACAAGAAACCAGGATATTATTCGAAAGGATAAAAGATCTACCGATACTAATCCTGATGAAATTAGAAAAGCTACGCCTGAACGAAAAGATTCCGAATCACCGGCTGTAAATACCGATAGAAGAAAACCGGAGTCAGCTTCGCCAAGCAGAGGTAATTCAA
>JALNWB010000064.1 GCA_023231105.1 Ignavibacteriaceae bacterium
AAACTTAAGGAAACGTATTCAATATGTCAATGAACTTTTTGAGAATATAACTTCTCAGAAGAAATACTTGGGATAACTTAGCCCAAGTATTTCTTCTTGACTTTTAACGGAATAACTTAGTGGTGGGAAATCCTTAGACACTTAGTACACTGAGTTTCACTAAGAAATAAAAACATATTCATTTTCTGATAATTTATTTCCTCGTTTTTCTTATCCAAACTCTTCTTATTTTTAACCACGTATTTTCAATTCAATTTTATTGGAATAGAAAAATGAACTTAGGAATACAAAACAAAACCGTTCTTGTTACCGCTTCAAGTAAAGGAATAGGAAAAGCGGCGGCAGAATTATTTGCGTCTGAAAAATGCAACGTAGCCATTTGTTCACGCAGTGAGTTTGAATTGGAGAAAACCGCGGAAGAGCTTTCTGCAAAATATGAAAACGAAATATTCTGGATCGTTTGTGATTTGAATAATCCTTCAGACATAAAAAACACCGTAGAAAATGTGGAAGAGAAATTCGGTGGAATTGATATTCTTGTAAACAATTGCGGCGGACCTTCAGCCGGATTTTTTGAAGAACTGAACGAAGAAAAATGGAACTTCGGTTATGAACAAGTTCTCTTAAGCGTAGTCCGTTTTGTGCAGGCGGTTCTGCCCAACATGAAAAAGAAAAATTGGGGAAGGATCATCAACATCACTTCTGTGGCGGTAAAACAGCCGATCGATAATCTTCTTCTTTCAAATACTTTCCGCGCCGGAGTAATTGGACTAAGCAAAACACTTAGCAACCAACTTGCAAAACATAACATCACAGTTAATAGCGTTGCGCCGGGTTACACGTTAACGGAAAGAATTTATGAACTTGCGGTGAACAAAGCGAAAGTTACAGGCGAATCGCACGAAACAATTATTGCGAACATGACGAAAGAAATTCCGCTCGGCAGAATGGCGCGTCCGGAAGAAATTGCTTCGGCTATTTTATTTCTTGCTTCGGAACAAGCATCATATATTACAGGAAACACAATTCAAATTGACGGCGGACTTTACAAAGGATTGATGTAATGAAAAAGAAAAATATCTTGCTCGTCTTTACCGGCGGAACTTTTTCAATGAAAATTGACGAGAAAACCGGCGGAGCGGTTCCATATTTTTCCGGGAATGATCTGATGCAGCTCATGCCGGAAATTTATGAATTGGTGAATGTAACCATTTTCGATTTCGGCAAATATCCCGGTCCGCACATGACACCGGAGTTGATGCTTACTCTTTCTAAAAAAATTAAAGATCGATTAAACAAAAATGGATTTGATGGCGTTGTTATTACTCACGGAACCGACACGCTTGAAGAAACTGCGTATCTGCTTGATTTAACTCTCGACACACCAATTCCCGTAGTCCTTACCGGATCGATGAAAAATAGTTCGGAACCGGATTGGGATGGACCGGCAAATTTAAAAGATTCGATAGCGATTTGTTTAAATGCGAACAGCAGAAATCTTGGTGTGCTTGTCTGTTTGAATGGTGAAATAAATGCCGCCAGCGAAGTAACCAAAACTCATACGGATGACATTGAAACATTTCACAGTCTTGATTTTGGCGCGCTCGGATTTGTGCAGAGCGGAAGAGTTATCTTCAACCGTCTGCCGCGCAAACTTGAGATTATAAAAACTTCTAAAATTGAAACGAACGTTGACCTGATAAAATGCTACGCCGGAATGGACGCGAAGTTCTTTAAATATTCGGCGGATACGAACGTTGCGGGAATTGTGGTTGAAGCGATGGGTGTTGGTAATGTGCCGCCGAAAGCATTTGAGGGAATTAAATACGCGGTTGAAAAAAATATTCCCGTTGTACTGGTTTCGCGCTGTCCCGCAGGCGAAACACTTGATATTTACGGCTATCCCGGCGCCGGAAAATGGCTGCACGAACTTGGAGTAATTTTCTCCGATTATCTAAACGGACAAAAAGCAAGAATTAAATTGATGCTGGCGTTAGGAAAGATGAAAAAGCAAAAGGAATTGAAGAAGGTGTTTGAGGGATAGGTTTTTTTTGAATAAAATAAAGGTCGCATGCGTGAATATAAAGTATTCATTTTACACCAAGAGCTTAATGGTATTAATGTTTATTGTAACTGTTAATGCGCAATGGATAAAAACAAATGGTCCTACAGGAGCAACAATATATACTCTTGCAGCTAGCGGTACGAATCTCTTTGCAGGTGAATACGGAAAAATTTTTCTTTCAACAGACCGCGGAACAAGTTGGGGAAACATTACACCAAACATATTCTACCTTACTGAGTATCGATATTTATTTATTAATCAAACAGGTGTTTATGTAGGCACTGGGGGGAGTGGAGTTTTTTTTCAGAAAACAATGGTACAACTTGGAGCAAAATCAATTACAATATGGGAAACACTGTTGTCTCTTCTATTGTAGAAATTGATTCAAATCTCTTTGTAAGCACAGAAGGAGAAGGAATCTTTCTTTCTAACGACAAAGGTGTCAATTGGGAAAAAGTGAATTCCGGTTTGTCGAATTATGAAATACTTAGTCTCGCCGTAATAGGAAAGAATCTTTTTGCTGGTACATTCGGAAGCGGAGTTTATCGCACTACTGACAATGGTGCAAACTGGACTGTTGCTGATACTGGGTCTACAATGAGTGGTCAATATGTTCCTGATTTATTCGTTATTGAAAACAATCTTCTAGCAATCACATGGTCAGGTTCCTCTTATCTTTCAACTGATAATGGAGATAGTTGGACAAAAGTCTATGACGATATTAGCCATCTGGGTATTTTGTCATTCGTGAAGGTAGGGTCGAATCTCTTCGCAGGAACCAACTATGGCGGGATTTATCTTTCCACAAATAATGGAATAAGTTGGACTTCCATTAATGATGGATTTACAGAAAAAATAGTTCAGTCCCTTGCCACAGACGGAACTAATCTTTTCGTTGGCGGTATTTATGGATCTGTTTGGAGACGACCGCTCGCTGAAGTTGTAACATCAATTAGTCCATCCTTAAAGGTTCTTCCGAAAGAGTTTGATCTTAGTCAAAATTATCCAAATCCATTTAACCCAGCAACAGTTATTCAATACACATTAGTTTGTGAAAGTAATGTTACCATAACTGTTTATGATAATCTGGGACAAATTGTTAGAACATTCAACGAAGGAACAAAAAATGCCGGTTCTTATAAATTAAATTTCGATGGAGAAAGTTTATCTTCAGGTGTTTATTTCTACAGGCTTAATACCGTTTCGCTTGATGGGAGCCCAAAATTATCGGCAATAAAAAAGATGCTCTTGTTGAAGTAAATTGATGCTTGCATTAGGAAAGATGAAAAAACAAAGTGAATTGAAGAAGGTGTTTGAAGGATAACATTATAGATTTATCTGTGAAAATAAGTTTAATCCGCGAAATCCGTGTGCTATTGTTTTTTCTGTAATTCTTCCAAATCAATTTTTTTTACATTTAGAATAGACTGCCCCAAAAACAATTCAGCAACTTTTTTGAATGTGGTTGGAATATCACTTACATAAAAATCTTGATAGCCAAGCGCGTGAGAATTTGTTTCTAAACCAATGCGGTTAATTTCCTGCCTGACAACTTCCGCAGAGGCAACACCGGAATCAATTAACTTAACTTCACTGCCGATAACTTCTTGAATGATCTTTGCGAGAATAGGATAATGCGTACAGCCAAGAACAAGCGTATCAATATTCAAGTCGCGGAGTTCTTTTAAATATTCTTCCGCAATTAATTTTGTTGCTTCGTGGTCTATCCAGCCTTCTTCCGCGAGCGGAACAAAAAGAGGACAAGCTTTTTCAAATACTTCAACTTCGGAATTATTTTTCTTCAGTTCATTTAAATAGGCGTGATTAGAAATGGTTGCTCTTGTTCCGATAACTCCAATTCGTTTCGTCCGTGAATGCTTCAACGCAAGCTGCGAACCGGGAGTGATCATTCCAATAATCGGTACAGTGAACTTTTCCTTTAACACATTTAGCGCAATTGCCGAAACCGTATTACATGCAACCACAATCGCCTTTACATTTTTTTCAATTAGAAAATGAGCGTCTTGCAACGCATATTCAATAACGGTGTCGTTTGATTTTGAACCGTACGGAACGCGGGCGGTATCTCCGAAATAGACAATGCTTTCATTCGGTAGAGTTGAGGCAATCTGTCGGACGACTGTTAGTCCGCCGATGCCGGAATCAAACACGCCAATCGGTTTTGCTTTTTCCATGAAGTTCAAAAATATATTCCTTATAAAATTTGATTGATAGCTTCGGTTAATTCGGATTCAATAAAAGAGTAAAAGTTTTTTGAGACTTTTTTCTGCTGGCTGTCCAACACATAAAACGCATCAATAATATCGTCGCCGCGCGTTCCGATTTTTGCGAAATAAATGCTTAGTCCAAGTTCGTTGAGTTTGTTTGTAACATGATAGAGAAAGCCGAGCCGGTCGGGCGAGAAGACATCAATGATGGTGAACTTTTCCTGCTCTTCAAATTTAATTTTCACTTTGCCGGGACGCTTAAAAAATTTATTTTCGATGCGCCACCATTTCGTTTTCATCTTTTTCATTTCGGTGCTTAATTCTTTTAGCCCCGAAAGAACAAGAGAAAAATCTTCCTCAATTTTTCCGTAACGGAGCGAATCAACTTTTTCGTTCGAGCGGAAATCGGTAACGTTAAAGTTATCAATAATAATTCCGTCTTTGCGCGTAAAGATTTTAGCGTCGTGAATGTTCAAATCATTTATGGATAACACACCGCATAATTTTGAAAGAAGGAATGGAGAATCTTTTGAAATAACGGTGATGTTGGTAAAACTTTCCGATTCTTTAAATGAAACCGAAACCGGGATGCCAGAAAGTATTTCTTCAATATGAAAAGCAATTTCTTCATCCGAGAAAAGTGAAGTATAGCCGGTATCGTTAATAGAATCAATATGATCCTTCACGTGGTCTTCCGAAATTGCGTCGGAGTATTTTGATATTTCCTCCGGCTGCACAAGCGTTGAAGCGAACAATAATTCTTCTCCCGTAATCTGGTCTTCGATCATCGCTTTGGACTTGCGGAACAACTCGTTCAGCATTTCATATTTCCATGAAGTCCACAAAGCCGGGTTAACAGCCGAAAGATCGGCGTAAGTTAGCAGGTAAAGAAGTTCCAATTGCTCAACGCTTGGAAAAGCGGCGACGAAACTATTTAAAGTTTCCGCATCATTTAAATTTCTCCGGAAAGCGATTTGCTCCATCTGCAAATGATAACGAACAAGGAAAGAAACTTTTTCAATTTCCACATCGCCGTAACCGAGACGCTGCATGATTGAAGCCGCCATTTCCGCCCCGATAATTTCATGCCCGCTGACATTGATCGGTTTTGCAATATCATGAAAAAGCAAACCGAGCATAAGAATTTCTTTTTCTCTTAAATTGTTATAAATATTTCCAAGCTCCGTTGTATCATTTTCCAATTTCTCAACATTCTGGATTGTCATCAACGTGTGTTCGTCAGCGGTATAACAATGGTAAACTCCATGTTGAATATATCCGTTCAGGTCGTGAAACTCCGGAAGAAACGCATCAAGAATGCCGAGTTCATTCATAACTGATAAAGTTTTTCCGATATTTTTCGGAAGTCGAAGAATTTCTCTGAAAAATGTTGAGGACTCAGCATCCCCTTTAACCGTATGCTGATCGAGGCTGTCGATAATCTGCATTCTAAAATGTTCATCAAAGTTCGCATCATATAAACCGCGGTAATAAAAGCCGCGGAAGATTTCGGAAATAGTTAAATACCGACGCCCCGAAAAAAAGATGATGCTTCCTTTTAATTTAAAATCATCATCAAGATCAATTGAAAGAACATCAGGAATGGAAGCCGAAATATCCGCGCGCATTTTTTTTGTGAACGAGCGGTTAAATCTGTAGATAACGTTTGACGAATCAAAATACTCTTTCATCAGTTTTTTATAACCGTCATCGCCATACTGTAAAAGGTCTGCGATGACAAGCTGGTCGGCAAATTCAAGGCGATCATTTTTTTGTTTATGCAGAAAGTGAAGAAGATTTCTAATCTTTAAAATAAATTTGAATCCGGCTAATAAACGGAGACATTCTTTCGGTGTTGTATAGTCATGTTCGGAAAGAAGTGCTATAAATGATTCTGTTTGCGATTGCTCCGACTGCTTATTCAAAATTTCTTTGTTGAGCAGAATATAAATCCATTCGATCATTTGAATATCGCGCTGACCGCCTGCGGAGAGTTTCACATTCGGCTCAATTACTTTCGGTGAGTTGCCATATTTTGTATAACGTTCATCGCGGTCGGAAAGAAATTCTGCAAAGATTTGTTTTTTCACTTTCTCCGTGATGGTTTTGAACAAGAGTTCGTTCCATTCATTAAAAAGTTTTAACGAGCCGAAGAGATATCGCGTTTCAAAAAACTGTGTGAAGGTGTGCAGGTCTTCCGTTAAAAAGCGTTTGATGTCCGAAAGTTCGCGGATAGTGTGGGAGACTTCCAGACCGAAATCCCAACAGCGTGTAACAATATCTTTTATTCCCTCTTCCGAAGCTTTCTGAGCCAGAGGCTCATCAGCCTTTGGCTGAATTGACGGAACGATGAACATGATATCAATATCGGAATAAGGAGAAAGCTCTCGTCGGCTGAAACTTCCCGCAGAAGCCAATGCAAATGGATAATGAACATCTGCAGAAATCTGTCTGAGCAAATCTTCAACCAAAACGCTGTACTCAAAAGAAAAGGCAAGTGAGTCGTTTAGAATATTTTGTGCGGTAAAAAGTTTATCCTTCTTGGCAAAAAAATCGTTTCGTATTTCTTCTTTCGATTTCATATTTTGTTTTACGCTAAAAAATTAGGAGATTGATGAACCGCTTCAATAACGGATGAAATGCCTCCACGCATGTTAAAGTCGCTGGTGATTTTCATATAACGGGGCTGCAATAATTCAACCAGATCGTTTAGAATTTTGTTTGTTACGGCTTCAAAATAAATTCCGTCGTTGCGGAAAGACTGTAAATAGAATTTGTAACTTTTTAATTCAACACACAATTTATCGGCGACATATTCAAGTGTAATTTTTCCAAAATCGGGCTGCCCGGTAACCGGACAAACGGAAGTGAACTCGTGCGCCGTGTGAATTATTTTATAATTTCTTTCCGGGTTTGGATTTGGAAAGAGGACTAATATTTTTTGTTTGGAATTCATTCTTCTTCATCTTCCTCTGTTGCTTTCAGACCTAAATCTGAAAATGTTAATGAAATAGCGTCATACCAAGAGATATAATCTCCAACTTTATCAACAACTCTTTTAAGTTCATCCTTAGTGAGTTTGCGATTTAATTCATCCTCAGCCACATCTTGAAGATCAGCGATACATAACGAATAAATGATTTTATTTCTTCGCATATTAAGCTAGACTAATTATCACGAATTAATTTTAATAAGGAATTTATCCTGTCTTCCTTGTATATACCTTTTGTGTCAAAGAGATTATTGTTTAAAAGTCGTTTTATAGTTGAGTTACTAATTGCTTTATTTAATAAAATATTGAATTTGTGCGAGAGTTCTATCTCTCTAAACAAATTCCATTCTCTTAAGATAGCTTCGTGTTTCTTGGAATCAGTTAGAAACGAGTTTTTATCATTGATGAGATTATATTTTTCCATAAAATCGGTTGTAGAGATAGAATTAATAATTTCGAGGATGGTCTGCATAGTGTTTTTTTCTTGTGATAAAAAATCCCAAAGTTCATCGGCGAGTAAAACTTCATTGTGATCATAAAATTTCTTGAAATCAATTCCATAACTGAAAAACCTCTCTTTATTGAATCCACATGAAGTTTCATTTAAAGGATCAAAGGGGAAGCCTAGATAATAGTAAATCTCTTTTTCTGGATATCTGTTTTTCAGAGCTGCTTTAGCATATAAGATTTTTTCTTTTTCACTCTTAAAAATCCCACTATTTGGTTTCACAGTCTTTAATTCAATTGCTACTATATTATCGTCTTCTTCAAAATAAATATCAGCTGTAAAATTTTGAATTGATTGATTTAATTCTCCTTTTGCTTGATGCAATACTTTGTTCTCTTCATAAAGGTTGGGAATTTTATTTTTGTTTTTTAACGAGGTAATAATTTCAGTAATTGTTTTTTGTTGTTCTTGATTAATAAGCAATCCCTTGAACTCCCTTTTTTCACCATTGCAAAGCACGTGTGAAATGTTTTCAAAGAAAGTTTGACCTAAAGTCGTATTTAGACCATGCATCCAACTAGCAAGACTTATAAAAATAGGAATGTCAGTCACATGTTTTTCAATTTTCACCTTGAATGCTTCTAAAAAAGCTTCATGAAATGGGGCATTGCGATTATTTAATGCATCTTCAGGGAAATTATCAAATCTCGATTTTAAAGTTTTAATAACTTCTAAAGCAATTCTTTCTTTTTTCAAAGCATCCATTATGAATTCCTTTTAATTAAAAATATTGATTCTGAATACGCGCCTTTATCTTTCTCTGTTCTATTCAAAACCGGTCTTTTGAATTGTTGTTCTATTCTCATCCCGGCTTTTTCCGCAATTATTGGATACAAATTATATTTATCATTAGCGACTAATAAAACATTGTAATCATCTTTCAAATATTTTTTGCAATTATTTAGAACTGCTGCGATACCGCTAACGTAAGACTCTTTTGCTTCTCGTCCTTGCCCGGAGAAGAGCCTGCCAATTTCCAATTCATCTCTTCGTTCAAAACCAAATAAATCATAAGCATAAGCATGTTGTTCGTGATAGTCGATTAATCCAACATAAGGCGGACTTGAAAATATTCCACTGATTTTTTGTTTCATCAATTGTTTTGAGAATTCCGGATTTATTTTTTCCGTAGAACTAAATAAATCAATTGTTCTACTATCACCGGTAAAACAATGATGATAAGTCCCCGTTCTTAGTGAATTAAATTCAACCAATCGTTTCAATGTATCCTTGGCATATCTTTCCCACCAACTCATAATTGAAAACAGCGGTTTGCAAATCTTTCCGTGTTTTGAGCAATAGTAGGTGGTTGAAATGGGTTCCAACAGTGTTGCCAAGTCTGAATGAGTGGTTGCCCGACAAGAGCGAATTGTTCTGCTTAATATAATTGTAGCAATTCTTTTTGTGTTTGGGTTTTTGATTTTTTTTATTAATTCAAATGCAAAATCAATTTCTGACCTAACATGTTTGAGATACCATTTATCTAAAAAGCTTTCTGCATTCTCTTGTTTTAATTCTATTCCAAATTCTGCAATTAATTTTTTATAAATTGACAAAAATTCTTTTTCTTTTGCCTTTCCATAAATATTCTCATCAATTTCTTTATTCCTAACTTGCCACTTATATCCCGGTGAAGGGAAAAACTCATTGTTAAAGAACGAAAGTTTTTCTAATAAACGTTGTTCAAACTTGATAGTTTTTGAATCTAAAATGAATTGTTGGAGTTTTTCGGTTATTTGTTTCAATTCATTATTTAAATCGGACAAATCATAATGAGCAATTTTAACATTACTAATCAGAGAATTAAAAGCGGAGACATCAATCCCCAAAGCATGCATTCCAAGTTCATTTGCTTGAACCAAAGCCGTTCCGCTTCCGCAAAACGGATCAAGCACGATATCTCCTTTATGAAAATAAACGTCTTTCTTAAATTCATCTGTGTGTTCGTCTAAAAAATACTCCACCAACTGTGGAATGAATTTCCCTTTATACGGATGCAAGCGATGAACATGTTTAGTCGTTTCGGATTCTTTATATTGCTCAAAAGATAAATGCCAGTCAATGTCATCACCAAGTTTTTCTTTCCAGTTTGACTGACGACTTCCCAAATAATCTTTGTAATAATTAATTAATTCCTCTTTGCAGACGAAAGCATCCCCATTGTTCCCAAATTTTTCAATACGACCATAATTAACTAGGTAAGAAATATTCGCAGTCGTGACCTTTCGGTTCAGCTCCAAACTTATCCATTCACTGGCTTCTTTAATTGTTATTAATTCGGTTTTCATGTTATTTTTTTTTTAATACTTCGGTTTAATTTTGTACGGAATCGAATCCTCAATTCCCGCTTGTTGAAAACCGCGTAAACGAAATGCGCAGCTATCACAAACTCCGCACGCTTCGTCTTCGCTTTGATAGCACGACCATGTTAAATGAAGCGGAGCTTTTAACTCGGTTCCTCTTTTCACAATTTCCGCTTTTGACAAATTAATTATCGGAGTGATAATTTTTATTTTCGTTTCCGGTTTTGTTCCTTCGTCAACCATTTTCTCAAACGCGGAATAAAACTGTGGGCGGCAATCGGGATAACCGCTTGCATCTTCATAAACAGCGCCTATTCCGACAGCTTCCGCTTTTATAACTTCCGCCCAACTTACGCATGCCGCTAAAATATTCGCGTTCCGAAACGGAACATACGAACTCGGAACTTCTTTATTTTCAAGATCGGCTTTCTCCACCGCCAGATGAAAATCGGTTAACGAGGAACCACCGATTTTATGAAAGTGCGAAAAGTCGATGAGCAGTCTATGCTTAACTTTATAAAAATCTGCAACATCATTAAATGCTTTTAACTCACGCGTTTCCGTCCGCTGCCCATAATTAAAATGGGCAAAAGCCAATCTGTATTTCTCTTGTAAGATAGCGGCGGTAACACAACTATCCATTCCGCCGCTTACGGCAATAACTGCTAGGGGTTTGTTCATAATACTCTTATAAAATAAAACCGCATTTAGCGGTTTTCGGGACTTCGTTTAATTTTGACTGCAAAATAAGGAAATTTCGCTTCGATAGAAATAAGATATGATTTTTAACCTAAAATCACTTCAATTAATTGGCGATTTAAATTTCATCTCAAAAGGCATAAAGAATTATATCACAAAAACTTGAGGCATGGATGAATGCTTGAATGAATGAAACAAAGATTCCTATTGCCTACTGATTACTGCTGACTGCATACTCTAAAATTGTTGATTTTCGCTCCACACCAAAACCGCAAGCGCAAATTCTGCATTACACCAGGTAAGGGGAGAAGCATCCGCGCAATCGGATTCGTTTGAATAAATCCGTTCAGGCATCAAGCCATAGATATTCGCGTTGTTTATCATCCAACTGATATGCGTTTGTGCTTTTTCCGGTTCACCGGTTAGGCTATAATATTGCGCTAAAGCCGCCGTAGTAAAAAAGAACGCGTCGCCACCGTAGGCAGATAGCCATGCATTATCCTCGGCATCAAAATATTGCAGTCCGCCGTTCAAGATCGTTTTATTCTTCTCGGTAAATTGCACCGATTTTTTTATCAAATCGGAATTAGGAAATCCCCAGAGAAAAGCGAAATGTGCCGTTCCATCCCACAAAAATATTGCTCTCCCTTTTTTTTCGTCGAGACTTCTTCCGTCATTTGCTTTAATACCGGTAAACCGAATTGCAGCAAAAGTATTTCTAGTTGTATCGAACATACAAGAAAGATTTTTTGTGATGAGTTGAGCCACGAGAGAATATTTTTCTGCATTCTTGTTGTCGCCAAAACTTTTCGCAATTTCGGAAGCAGTTGTTAATGCTGCGGCGCATTCCATATTGGTAAGAGGAAGATAACCGGTCCATTCGACCATTCCGCCTTCGTAAAGTAAACCCCAGTCATCAATTTTATTTACGAGTAAATCCGCGAGCTCATACAGAAATGTTTTGTCGGCGAGCCATTCTTTCTTTTCTTGATGATACCAGTTTGTAAGTTGAATAAAAAAAGCGTTCGCATCCCATTCGGGTTCATCGTAACGGGCGCCGCTTCCGGCATCAACAGCTTGCACATAAGCATCGTAGCGGGCAAAAAATTCTCCTTTGCTTTTCTTCGGTATATTTTTGTTTCCCCAAAACTGAATAATACTTTTCGCTTCATCGTAATGTCCGGTTTTCAAAAAAACGCGCGCGGACATCATCGCATCTCGCGGATAAAGCTGAGGCATGTTGTTCGTAACGAATTGTCCTGTCATATCTGCCGGGATTTGACCGTTCACACAAGCTGATTTTACAGCGTACAACGTTTGTTTGTAAAAAACTAAATAACGCGCTAGTTCTTTAGTTTTCTTTTTGAATTTGGGAAATTTGCCTTCCGTCATCCAGGCAGTCCAATATTTTTCTGCCGAAGCGAAAAGATTTTTTTCAGAAAGAAGTTGACGAAGAACTTGTTTCGCTTTTTCTGCTGAAGCTCCGGCTGCAATTATTATTTCTGTTTTACCGTTTGTGCTCCCGCTGATAACGATTAGCGAATCATCAACAGCAACGGTTTGATTTTTATCGGTTGAAGCAATCGCCAAAGAAACATTATTCGACCAAACTGCAATTGCAGTGTTTTTTTCATTTGTCAACGAAACAAGAGAAGTTGTTCTATCGGAAATAAATTTCTTTCTAAGCAAAAGAGAAAACCTCTGCTTAACTGATTTTCCCGTTACGGTATTGGTTAAAACAACCGCATCCTTTTGATGGACAAAACAATTTGTTTCCTGCTGAATCCCGTTTTTAAAGAATGATTGAGTTCTTGTAGTAAAGAAATTTTTTAAACCGACAACATCATCTTTGGCTTTTTCGGTTAAAGGATTTCCCTTTTCGTCATACAGCACAAATGAAGAAGAAGCAATATAATCAACGGTGTAATCACTGAAATAAAAATGTTGTAAACCGGAGTAATTTGTCCGCGCTTTAATTTTTGCATCATCAGAATAAACCACGCAGAGATTTCCATTACCAAGAATCGCGTTTCCTTTCCAGGGACGCTCGGAATTTCTTGTTTGAGCGTAAAGTGAAAAGTAACAAGTAAAAAACAGAAGAAAGAAATTTTTCATAGTTGTCTTTTTTTTTATTCTCAATCTTACTCTTAATCATAATCTTAATCCAGTTTCAACCCGGATTAAGATTAAGAAAAAGATTCAGCCAGAGGCTGACAAGTATGATTAAGAATGTTTGTGATAAGTCCGGTAGTTACTTTTTTTGTTTCAAAAGCCAATCATACAATTCTTGATTGTTGTAGGTTTCCGTCCACGCATCATGTCCGGCTTCCGGATAAATGGTAAGCTTTACATCATTCCCACAATTTTTCAAAGCATCTACCATCTGCTGAGCTTCCTTCACCGGAACAACAGGATCTTTTGCGCCATGAAAAACCCAGACCGGAAGTTTCCCGATCTCACATATGGTTAATGGATTCCCGCCGCCGCAAACCGGGGCAATTGCAGCAAATCGATTTGGGAATTTTTCAACTAAAGCCCACGCACCATAACCACCCATAGAAAGCCCGGTTACATAAATTCTTTTTTCATCAACTTGATATTTCTGAATAAGATCATCAATCAGAGCTGATAAATCTTCGGTTGACCACCAAACATTTTCGGGACATTGCGGTGAAGCCACGATAAATGGAAAATCTTTTCCCTGGTCAATGAGTTTTGGAGGACCGTGTCTCTTTACAAGATTAAGATCACTTCCACGTTCTCCCGAACCATGCAAAAATAATAAAAGTGGGAATTTTTCTTTAGCTGAGTTATAGTTTTTCGGAAGATAGAGCAGGTAATTCATCTCAACTTTCTTCTTGATTTCTTTTGAAAAAGTTTTTGCATGCTGTCCGACTACTTCTTCTTGTGATTGCTTTGATGAAGCGCATCCGAAAAACACCAAAGCCCCTACAAATGCAAAACCGAAAACAATAATTCCTTTTTTCATTTTGTATCCTTTTAATTTATACCGCATTAGTTATAAAACTTTCCACTTTAAACTTTTTACTGCTTTTATTTCCAATTCCGCGAAAACATGTAATAGACTTGCCGCGGGCGCCATTCATCATATCCATCTCCATTTTGATCCGGCGTTACCGCAATAAGCCCCCACCATTCCTCATTCGAATAGCCATCGGGATGCGCGCCGGTATTGTAACCGCCGTAATCGTGACTATTTGCATCTCCTGCTTTCCACCATTCATCCGTGTATTCAAAGACCGTTCCGCCAATCACAACATCGCTTGCGGAAAGTATCTGCGACCAATTCATACTATCAACAACCGCCTGCGTTGATTCATATTCCTGTTTCGTGCGATTGTCTAACGCATCAATTCCATATTCAGTTACAACTAAAGGCTTATTAGTTTTTGTCCGGTATGTATCAAATCTTGGCACTAAATTTAATTCGTAAATATTTGTAGCCCAAAGATCGATATACGTAAGTGACGCATCGTCTGCATTCTTTGAATTGTCTCCGATGTTATAAATATTTCCGTTGTTAATACAAACCGGATGATATTTTTCTCCTTCAACTTGATAAGCTACAATTGCGAGTTCCTGGCAAAGTGAATACCAATAAGCATTATTTCCGTTAACATAATTTTGTTCGTTCCCGAGATTCCACATCAACACTCCCGGATTATCTTTTAGATCAACAACCATTTTTGCAAAATCGTCTTTAACTTTTTGGCGGACGGATGATTGAGATAAATCCAAATCTGTATTGACCCAGAATCCTGAAATAACATGAATATTTTGCGCCGCCATTTTCGTCAATATCGTTTTCCCCGGCGTTCCATATGTTCGAATCGTGTTTGCGTTCATATATTTTAAATACTGAATGCTGCGGTCTTCAAGAGTGGAAGTTATTGGTTTATCGCCGATCGGAGTGATGGAATATGCCGCTCCTTTTACATAATACGGTTGATAAATTCCGTCTCCATCAAAATCAACTTCGAGCTTTTTATTGTTGATGCGGACAGACCCGGTGCTTAAAGGTTTTACGGTTGGAACATTATAAATTTTTGACGTTAAAACCGGGTTGATGGTTGAGTAACCGTTAATTGCCGAAGGAACTTCACCAAGAAAAGTTTCGTAACCGAGTCGTTCAACTTTTAACGTGTGTTTGCTTGCCGGAAAATTCTGTAAAATAAATTGCCCTTGATCATTAGTTAGCATTCCTTCGTATGTTGGTGCGGTGCTGAGTGATACTTTCGCGTTGCTTACCACTTGCCCGCTGCTATTTTTCACAACTCCGGAAATAGTGGTCGGGTTCTGATAATCATCTTTTTTCGGTTCTGTTGTACAACCGATATAAGTTGTTAGAACAAGTAAGAGCAATAACTTTTTCATTTTTCCCTTTATGCAATATTTAAACACGATAGCACGCGGATTATTACGGATTTTTAATTCATTTTGAAAAACTTTACTCCGTCAGTTCAAATTCATTCTCAAGACATTCGACAGAATTCGTTCCGACGAAAACTTTGAACATTCCCGGTTCGGAAACAAAGTTCATATCAAGATTGTAGAATTTCAAATCTTCTTCTGTTAAAGTAAATTCAACTTTTTTTGTCTCACCTTTTTTCAAAAAGATTTTCTGAAAACTTTTCAATTCTTTAACGGGACGCGTAACAGAGCCGACTAAATCGCGGACGTAAAGCTGAACGACTTCTTCACCGTCATACTTGCCGTCGTTTTTAACTTCAACAGAAACTTGTAACGACTCTTTTTTAGAAAATTTCTTTGCGGACAATTTCAGATTCTCATACACAAACTTAGTATAACTCAGTCCATATCCGAAAGGATAAAGTGGTGAGTTATCATAGTCTGCATAATAAGAAGTATAATTGTCTTTTGGATTATAAGGTCTGCCGGTATTTTTATGATTATAATACATCGGCACTTGTCCAACGTACTTTGGAAACGTTACCGGAAGTTTTCCGCTTGGATTAACATCGCCAAAGAGAACATCAGCAATTGCATCGCCGGCTCTGATTCCAAGAAACCAAGTTTCTAAAATTGCGGCGGCATGTTCGTTCAGCCAGTTGATGGTGAGCGGTCTGCCGTTCATTAAAACCGCAATGATTGGCTTTCCTGTTTTGTAAATTTCTTTTGCAAGTTCTTCTTGAACACCCGGCAGATCAAGCGTTGCACGGGCTCTTGCTTCGCCGCTCATATCTAAACTTTCACCTAAAACCAAAACAACAACATCGGCTTCTTTAGCGGCTTGAATTGCTTTTCCAAACCCATCTGTTTCTTTTCCGGTGATTGAACATCCCTCTTCAAAAAGAATTTTTACTTTGTCGCCGCATTTATTCTTTATTCCTTGTAAAACAGAAACAACATCTTTTGCATCTCCTTGCTGATTCCACGGTCCAAGCGGATCGGCGGTTGAATTTGCAAGCGGTCCAATTACGGCAATTTTTGTTTCTTTCTTTAAAGGAAGAAATTCTTTTTCATTTTTTAAAAGAACGATCGACTTCTTTGCAACATCATAAGTGGCGTCTTTCATCTCCTGGTTCAGAATCGTCTTCTTTTCCCTTTCCGCATCGCAATATTTGTACGGATCATCAAACAAACCAAGACGGAATTTTATTCTCAATATTCTTCTCACACTTTCGTCAAGAGTTTTGCCGGAAACTTTTCCTTCAGCAAGAAGTTCGCTTAAATGTTTGGTATAAGCATTTGATTCCATATCCATATCCAAACCGGCATTTAGCGCAAGTTCGGCTGCTTGTTTTAGATCTTTCGCAACACCGTGGGGAATTAACTCACCAATAGAATTCCAATCGCTCACCACAAATCCGTCGAACTTCCATTCATCACGTAAAATTTCTGTAAGTAGATGGTGATTAGCGGAAGACGGAACACCGCCAATCTCATTGAAAGAAGCCATCAACGTTGCCGCACCCGCATCAACAGCAGCTTTGAAAGGTTTCAAATAAACTTCACGGAACGTACGTTCGGAAAAATCAACGGTGTTATAATCGCGTCCTCCTTCGGCTCCGCCGTAACCTGCAAAATGTTTTAAACATGCTGCGATGGTGTTGTTGGCTGATAAATCGTTTCCTTGATATCCTTTTACGCGTGCAACCGCCATTGCTGCGCCGAGAACCGGATCTTCGCCGCTTCCTTCAACAATTCTTCCCCATCTTGGATCGCGGGCAATATCCACCATCGGATTGAACGTCCAATTAATTCCTGAAGCTGAAACTTCAATCGCCTGCATGCGCGCAGATTTTTCCACAAGCGCGGGTTCCCAACTACTCGCTTCTGCAATTGGTACGGGAAACGTTGTGCGGAAGCCGTGAATAACGTCTAAACCAAAAATCAGAGGAATTTTCAATCGCGATTTTTCAACAGCAATTTTCTGAAGTCCCCGTGTCATGTCAGCGCCAAAAATATTTAAGAACGAGCCGATCTTTCCTTCAGCCACTAATTCTTTTTTTCCTGCTTTAGGTTCAGTTGAATGCGTTCCTGTGTCCCAATCGCCGGTGAATTGTACAAGCTGTCCGATTTTTTCTTCCTGCGTCATAAGCGCCAGAACGGAATCGATCCGCTGTTCAATGTTTTTTACACTTTGGGGTAAAACATTTTTTTGTGTGAATAAAAAGAAAAGAAGTAAGAAAATGATGGTTGATTTGGCTTTCATAAAGTTCTCGCATGTAAATAAAAGTTGAGTGGACTAAAAATATTAAAACTTTATCAGAGATAAAATTTTGCAGTACGGGAACCAAACAATAATTATGCCTTAACAAAAGGTGAAATGAGAGAGATTCCGCCATCTGGAAACAAGAACATTGCCGGAATTTATTACTCTGATAAAGAAACTTTTATTGAAATGATAATAGGGCAAAAAGAAGGAACTTCTCAAAGAGAGAAACCTTTTGCAATCATTGTGTGTTGAACTATATAGATAAAGAAAACAACAGAACTTCCACAGTTAACTTTGAGAAAACAGATGAAGAACAAATTGATTATACCGGCTATTCTTTTGGGAGCATTTTTATCCCTCCTTTATTTTGCTTCCCCGCTAATGGGAATCCCCACTGCTGAAAAATCAAATCATTTTTCGTCGGACTCACTAACCAACAAGGATGAATCAAATATGGGAACCACGAACTTAACGGAAGAAGAATGGAAACAAAAGCTTTCACCCGAACAATACCGGGTGCTTCGAGAAAAAGGAACAGAGCGACCGTTTACCGGTTTGTATTGGGACAATCACGAAAAAGGAACCTACAAATGTGCGGCTTGTAAAAGTGAGCTTTTCTCTTCGGATACAAAATTTGATTCCGGCTGCGGCTGGCCAAGTTTTTACGATGTCTCTTCAAACTCCGCCATAGAGTTGAAAAAAGATTCCAGTTTTGGGATGATCCGGTTTGAAGTAATTTGTAAAAAATGCGGCTCACATTTGGGACATGTTTTTAACGATGGGCCCGCACCTACCAACTTGCGTTATTGTATTAATTCCGCTTCCTTGGATTTTAAGAAAGAAGAGAAGAAACCCTAAGTTTGAAGTTGGCAGTCAGCAGTTGGCAATATGTATGTTGATTTACTATCTGATACTTTGCTCATTCAATCATGCAAACATTCATCCATGCTCTTGGCGCTTGCACAACATAACACTCAGCCAACCGGTGGTAAATTTAACCGTTAATTAAAAATATATTTCCATTTCACATTTGGGGCAGTTGAAATGTAATCTGTACTTTTGTTTGCCGTCGTTCAAGTAAAGAGGTTCTTTCATCTCGGGGGTTTTTGTGTGTCCGGTTTTAAAAGGACAGATGTGTAGTTCCTCTTTGATGCAATATTTTGTTGTCATCAAAATTTTTCCTTCAAAATCATCCAGCTTTTCAAAACCGTTCTCGATAGTTTCGACGCCATGTTTTTTATAAAACTCTCTGGCTTTTTCATTAACTACATTACCCGTGTAACTTAATTTTTTGTCGGGAAAAGCAATCACGTTATTCATTCGTTCAGATTTTTGGCTCGGATAATTTTTAATTCTCTCTTCAAGAAGAAGCTGTAAAATTGTTCTCCTCAGTTCATTCCATTTTGAAACCGGCAGAAAGATGACTTTGCCGGATTTGATATGAACCTTCTCAACAGAAAATATTGTGCTTCCCGATTTCTTTAATTGATTTTGCATAACCGTAGTTGCTTTTTCAGCGTCATCTGGTTCAATTAACTCAACTACTTCGCTAAATGTAACAGTGTTCCCGTCTTCATCTATTGCAGAAATTATTAGTTTCTCTTCTTCGGTTTGAACTTCAATTTCGCAATCAACCTTTCGTTTTGTTCCATCTTTCGATAATTCTTTTATAAACTGATGATCGTGGTTGCGATAGACTTTTGTCCCGTGCAGTAATCCCGACAATTCTTTGGTGAATATTTTATTTCTCTCAACACGGTTAATATTCATCCCAACCAAAATGTTCTGCTCATCAAAGAAGCAAATACCGTCTCCATTCACCAGATATTCATTCGTCTCAATTTCAAAAAAATCCTTTTCGACTTTTTTAACTTTTCCGATTAACTTGCCAACGGATTTCGGTGTTGCGAAAGAAGCGATCTCTTTTCCTAAACCGGAAAGAAAATAATCGCTGTAACCGCGGTTAAAAGTTTTTTCGGGATCGGGAATAAAAGAATAAATAATTTTTCCGCTCGACGCTTTTTTATAAGAATTATTGTTCAGCAATATTTCATCCAACTTTTGCCGGTAGTAAGCGGTAATGTTTTTTACATAAGAAACATCTTTCAACCTTCCTTCAATTTTAAAGGAAGTAATTCCGGCATCAATCAACGAGCGGAGGTGAGCGGACAAATTCAAATCTTTGAGCGAAAGCAAATAAGCTTCACTCTTAATGATTTTTCCGTTCGAATCCTCAAGTGAATATAACATGCGGCACGCTTGCGAACATTCTCCACGGTTTGCGCTTCGCCCCGTTGTTGCAAAGCTGAAATAACATTGTCCGCTGTAACAAACGCAAAGTGCCCCGTGAATAAAAAACTCTAAATCAACATTCGTGTTCAATTTTATTTCTTTTATCTGTTCAAGCGATAATTCCCTGGCGAGAATAATTCTCTGCAAACCG
>JALNWB010000065.1 GCA_023231105.1 Ignavibacteriaceae bacterium
ATTAAGACAAGCCGGGAATCAACAGGTAAAATTTGATGCAAGTTCACTCGCAAGCGGTACATATATTTATCGGTTGAAAGCAGAAAATCAAATTGTTACTAAAAAAATGATTCTTATGAAATAATTCATCCTTAAGAGGCTGCTTGCAAAAGCAGCCTCATTTTTTTCGGAAACCTTATTCTAAATGACCCATGATTTAATACCCAATGAAAAATCAAGACGATACTTTTGGGAGATTTTCAATATCGAATTGAATGGGAAAAAAGTTTTTCCGGTATCATGCATTACGCATAATAAATTTATGCTTAGCCACGACTTTTAAGTCGTGGAATAATAGAAACGCCAAACTTTGGGCTTTAGCCCAAAAACGGTCTGTTTTTTGTGGCTAAAGCCAATATTTATTTTGTTTATTAATCCACGAGCTAAAGCTCGTGGCTATTCAATTATAAATTTCGCATAAAGCCGCTAATTAAATAACGAACTCAATATTCGAAAGATTACAATTATTATATCTTCTCATCGGAGCTGCTCATGAAGAAAGTTTTTTTACTTTTTATTTTTTTGATGATTTTATTTTCTCCCGTACAACAAAACTTATTTGCACAGGCTTCGGGCAAAATATCGGGGCGGGTTCTCGATAAGGAGAACAAGGAACCGATTCCCTTTGCTTCTGTTTTTGTTGAAGGGACTTCAATTGGCAGTTTAGCGGACGCTAACGGAGGTTTCGTCATTTTAAATGTTCCTCCGGGAGTTTATGTGGTTACCGCTTCTTTGATCGGATATCAAAAAACATCTGTAAATAATGTTCGGGTAAATGTGGACTTCACGTCTAAATTAACAATTGAATTGTCCTCCGGCGCAATTGATATGCCGGCAGTGATTGTTCAAGGTGAACGCAATCCGCTTATCAGAAAAGATTTAACAAATCCCACTATAGCCATCAATGCAGAAAATATTGCGGAACTTCCGGTAGATCAAATATCGGATGTTATCCGTTTGCAGGCGGGCGTAGTAACTGCTAATGACGGAACTATCCACGTGCGCGGTGGACGCTCGAATGAAATTGCTTATTCGTTAAACGGTATTTCTTTAAATGATCCTTATGGGCAATCGCGCGCAATAGGCATTGCTACAAACGCTGTGCAGGAAGTTTCGGTTTCAACCGGTACTTTCAGCGCTCAATATGGTAATGCTTTGAGCGGTGTTGTTAATTATGTAACCAAAGAAGGAACTGATAAATATTCTTTAAGTTTACGCAGTTATATGGGGGATTATGTCTCCTCCAGAAAAGAACTTTTTTCCAATATCGACAAAATCGATCCGTTAAACAGAGGTAGAATTGAAGCCACTTTTGGTGGTGCAGTTCCACTAATTCCGGATGCAAAATTTTATTTATCATCAGTCTTTGAAAATTTTAAAGGAAGTCTTTACGGACAAAAACTCTACGTTCCAACAGATTCATATTTAACACCTGACAATTTCAGAACAGGCGATCCAAGAAAAGGAACTTCAACCGGCGCTTATTTTTTTAACCCGTACTGTGATACAAGTATAGGTGTTCCATCACGGTATTGGTTTTCCGATTATGGTAAATATGTACCAATGAATCCTTCTTTAAATTTTAATATGCAGGGAAACCTCAGCTTTAAATTAACGCCGGTCATTAAAATAAAGTATGAAGGATTGATTGATATCGGAAAATCAAAAAGTTATGGTACAGATGTAGCGAGAAGTTTATATTATAAATATAACCCGGACGGCTTTGGAACTTCGTACAGCAACGCGTTTATGAATGCGATTGATCTTACCCATACCGTTAGTGATAATGTTTTTTATACTTTGAAATTTTCCTATGGAAAAAACCAGGTTAAATATTATTTATATGAAAATTATAACGATCCTCGTTACTTACCATCACTCTATCTTCAATCTATCGGGAACACTACATTTTATGCCGGTGGAACGGACAATAGCCGTACTTTCCGCACGACAGAAACTTTTGGAGTTAAAGGAGATGTTGTTGCACAATTATTTAAGATTCATGAAATAAAAGCAGGATTTGAAAGCCGCTTTCACGGAATAAGTTATGAAAATTATTCGGTGGAGATCGGAAAAGAAATGCCTGATGGTTCTTTTGGTAACTTGAACAATGACGATCTTCTTTATGATTCTACATTAACACTTATAAGAAGAAAACCACTCACTCCATCGCAGTTTACAAATTACTCAAAACATCCGGCAAACATATCTGCCTATATCCAAGATAAAATTGAATTTGAATCCTCATTTATTGTTAATGCAGGTTTGCGATATGAGTATTTTGATCCGGCGGCGTCTTACAATCCTGAAGTTTCAAAGAATTTAAGAGATTCATCTTTTGGATATATAAATACTTATGACACACCGGCAAAAATTAAACATGCACTATCTCCCAGAATAAGTATGTCGTATCCGATAACCGATAAAGCAATAATCCGGTTATCGTACGGGCATTTTTATCAAGTTGCATCACTCTCAAGTCTTTACTCAAACAATCTCTATTATGTAGCAAATGCAGGCAGTACGCCTACTTTTGGCAATCCAAATGTTGAACCGCAAAAATCAGTGCAATACGAAATTGGATTGCAGCAGCAATTAACAGAAGATTTAAAATTTGATCTGACCGGATTTTATAAGGATGTCAGCAATTATATTTATACTCAATCGGTTTATACTGCTTCAGGAAGAGCATACAACGTACTTACAAATCTTGCATATGCAAATTCAAGAGGCATAACACTTTCGTTGTTAAAACGAAGATCAGCCGGAAGCATGTTTGCGTATTCGCTCGATTATACTTTTTCAATTGCCGAGGGAAACAGAACTGAACCGGCAGAGGAATTATTCTTTAGTGAACAATCAGGCAAGCAAAGTGAAACATATTTAGTACCATTAAGCTTTGACCGTTCACATGTGATTAACGGTTCTCTTTCATTTTCTCAGCCGGAAGACTGGAATCTTGGAATTATTTTCAGCCTTGAAACAGGCACGCCGTACTCACCGGTTTTACCACCAAACTTAGTCAATGTTTTATATGAACAAAATTCAGATCATCAGCCGCTTAACTTTAATGTTAATTTGAAATTTGAAAAATATTTTACGATTGGCGATATCCATTATACACTCTTTTTGCAAGTGGAAAATTTATTTGATACACAAAACGAACTTTCAGTTTATTCAAGCTCGGGACGCGCATTATCAAATATTGAACAAGTGCAAAATCCTTATACCTTTAGTGATATCAGGAATAGGATAAGCCGTGGAGATCGCGGACTGTTTGGTGTAGATCAAATTGACGGATATTATTCTAAACGACCGGAGAGAGTTAATCGTCCGCGAGAAGTACGGTTAGGTTTTTCTCTCTTAATCAATTAAACGCAGGAAATTAAAATTTATGAAAAAAGGTATTTATCTTTTCGTTCTCTTACTTTTCATTTCTTCCTCGCTTTCTTTGTCTCAAGAGAAAGATGAATATGGAAATTATAATATAAAAAAATTAAGCCAGCAGGATATGGAGCGGATCTTCGGCGATATTTATAAACCGGGAAAGATATTTAAAACTGCCGGCGACCCAAGAGCAATTAAGGAAGTAATTATCAGCGGCAACAAAATTACTACCGTTGTTTTTAATTACGGCTCCATTTGCAAAGGGAATTATTTAGGGAATGTAGCCGATCTTGTCTGGAAAGGATTAGGAAACGGGTTTGAATTCGGTCCGCTGGTTGCCGCCGCGGTTCCTATTCCAAATGCCAATGGCGGTTATGATACTACGATCATTGTGGATGATTCGTTTATTTTGCCAGGGCAGGGCTCTTATTCACCTGACGGAACTTTAAAATGGGGATGGCTGCCTAAATCAGACTATGCCGATCCTAATCAAACTGAAATAGCCCGATTAAATGCCCCGGATAAAAACTTTGACGGGAAACCTGACTCCTGGCCGGAACGATGGTACTCTCCCGGAGCCGGTAAATATGTATGGCCCGCTTTTTTAGGTGACCAAGCCACTGCGCCGGATGAAGAAGTCTATTATGTTGATGATGATTTTACCAATCAAGCATATATCAAAGGACCTGCTTATTATCCATTTATTAATGATTCAACTAAAAGGGGATTAGGGTTGGATATGGAGGTTCGTATCCTTCAGTTCAATAATCCTTTAGCCGAAAATATTATCTTTTTAGTTTTCCAAATAACGAACGTTAGCGATAAAGACCTTCCCAAGGTTTATTTTGGAATGCATGGAGATCCACACGTTGGAGGACCCGCAGATTATGGTGATGATCGCGCTGCTTTTATTCCTCCTTCCGGTCCTTTGGCGGAAGGATTTGCGCAAAGAGCTCGTAGCATGGTCTATGCTTTTGATGAAGATATGACTGGCTCAGGCGGAAGAACTGCCGGCTTTTTTGGCTGGAAATTTCTCGAATCTCCTACGAATTCAACGGATGGGAAAGATAATGATGACGATGGGATAACAGATGAAAGCCCTTTCAATTCAGCCGGGAATTATATTGATGGAGTAAGCATTCCTTTAAGTTATGGGATTTCGGATGTAGCAAAATATACAGCCATTTTTGGAGCGCCCAAACCAAGATTTCAAGGTGATGAAGACGGCGATTGGGATGCTGCTGCGCATGATATCGGTATCGATGGAATTGGACCTGATTCACCAAATTATCCCGGACCAGATTATGGGGAAGGAGATGGCATTCCCTCTCAAGCATGGTATTTTGATACAGACGGAAATAATAAATACGATGTAGGCGAACCAATTTCAGATGAAAGATTGCCCGGTTATCGTTGGGCTGGCTCCGAACCAAATTTTGGGATGCGCGATATTTCAGAATCCGACCAGATCGGTTTAACAAGTTTTCATGCCGCAACTTACACGAATTCTTTACCGAACGTTCCCAAAAATGCAAGTTTAATGTGGGAATGGCTCTCCTCGGATTCGATTGATGCGAACCAGGAATTATTAAGCATAGCCGGGGATAATGTTTTCAATTTTGGTTCAGGTCCTCTTTCCCTTAAACGTGGTGAATCACAACGTTTTTCTATGGCAATTCTTTTCGGAAATGATTTAAATGATCTTGTTTTAAATGCAGAGACTTCAACCCGGGTACTCGAAGCCGATTACCGTTTTGCGCAGCCTCCTATTAAGCCGATCGTAAAAGTTGTACCGGGGGATAAACGCGTTACTCTTTACTGGGATACAAGAGCTGAAGCATCGGTTGATCCTTTAACCGTTAAAAAAGATTTCCAGGGTTATAAAATTTATAGAAGCACCGACCCAACCTTTGCGGATGTATATAAAATTACAGACGGAAACGGGAATCCATTTTTAGGTGTTCCTCTGTTTGATTCTTACGCAAGAAAAAAAGCTCAATTTGATCTTGTTGACTCACTTTCCGGCTTTTTCCCGGTTGAATATCAAGGAAGAGCTGTTAAGTATTATGTTGGAGACAATACCGGTTTAGTTCACGAATATGTTGATTCTACAGTTCAGAATGGAATTACATATTATTATGCCGTGGTTTCTTATGACGGCGGTAGCCTTGAAGTTGGCAAAGAACTTCCTCCTTCCGAATGCCAAGCGGTAATTCAAAAAGATGCTATAACCGGCAAACTGAGTTTTGATGTAAATACCGGGGAAGCAACTCCTAATCCTATTTCTACAGGAATAAAAATGCCTGAAGCAGGATTAGCGGGAGTTCCGACTGCGGTTGCTGGAAATTCAACGGGAAAACTTTATGTGAAAATTTTAGATCCGTTAGCAGTTGATGAAAGATTGTATAAAATATCTTTTCGCAACAACACTACGTATTCATTATTAGACTCAACCGGAATTACGGAAACTTTCTCTTCAAAAGATACAGTATTTGTTTCTTTAAGTCAGCAAAACATTGATGAAAATAGTTTTGAATTACTTGATGCAAATAATAATGTCGTCGCAAAAAGTAATTATTTCATTAATATTTCAAGCGGAAAAGTTAGAGGAAGTTCACCGGGCAGTTTACCGGCAAATCAGACTTTTACCGTTAAGTACCGTTATTACCCGATTGTTTCAAGTACGAATATAAATTATGAAGATAACAATCCGAGTTTTAATGGACTGAAACTCTATATTCAGACCGATTCACTTGATCTAAACAGGGCTGAATCAAAGTTTACTAATTCTCAAATTCAAGCAGTGGTTACGTTACATTCGCCTCCATTGGTTGGTAATCCGAAAATTAAGTATCGTGCCGATTGGGAAATTCGTTGGAACAATCTTGATACTACTGCTACTGGGACTTATGTTAATCCCGGTGATACTGTTAAATCTGATGCAGGCAAAACGGTTGTTTGCCCCTTTACCGTTTGGAATTTAAGTGAAAATAGAAAAGGAACCTTTTTAATAAAAGAAGGAAATCCAAAAACCAGAAACAATTTACGCTGGGATTGGGGAGAGTCGGTTGTGGTTCGTCCTACTAATGCAACAGGTTCAACAACTTCATATGAAGTAGTGTTTGCTTTACCTGACAGCAGTGTTACAACCACGCCAATATTACCAAAAGCCGGAGATGTTTTTACGATCAAGACCACAAAGCCGTTCCAAGCAAACGATACATATCTTTTCCAGACCAAACCGACGGTATTTTCTCAAGCTTCAGCTAAAGAAAGAATTGATGATATCTATGTTGTCCCGAATCCATACGTTGGATACAGCATGTTGGAATCTCCCGGCAGGCTGCCCGATCTACGAAGCGAAAAACAAGTTCAGTTTAGAAATCTTCCTCCTAAATGTACGATCCGAATTTACACGATGGTAGGTGAATTAGTTCAGACTATTGAGAAAGACGACTACACAAGTTACGCAAGCTGGGATTTGTTAAGTTATGAAGGACAAAGAATAGCTTACGGTGTTTACATCTTCCATGTTGATATTCCCGGAGTTGGAGAAAAAATCGGAAGATTGGCTGTAATCAAATAAAAATGATGTTGAATAAATTTCAAATATAAAGTTTTGGAGATACCCGAATGAAAAAAATAAATCTCTCACTTGTGCTCTTCTTGTTGATTGCTTTTTCTGTCTCAGATTTTGCACAATTTGATAGAAGTACCGTAAAAGTTGGAACAACAGTCGCCCAATTCCTAAAGATCGGCGCAGGCGCGCGTGCAATTGGAATGGGAGGCGCATACACTGCGGTTGCTAACGATATTTATGGCGTCTATTGGAACCCTGCCGGAGTTGCCAATACACCGGCTAACGGACAAGTAGCATTCAATCATGTTAATTGGCTTGCCGATATTTCTTATGACTTTGCTGCAGCTTCTTTAAATGTGGAAGAAGTCGGAACATTTTTTCTCACCATGATTTCGCTTGGCGTTCCGGAAGATAAAGTCAGAACCGTTGATTATCCAGAAGGTGATGGAAGAATGTGGGACGCAAAATCTCTTGCTATCGGCGTTGGCTTTGCAAGAAAATTAACCGATAAATTTTCGGTTGGAATTCATTTAAAATATATTCGCGAAGGTATCTGGAATAACAGCGCTTCGGGTATGGCAGTAGATATCGGAACATATTATGTTACACCGTTTAACGATTTGATTATCGGTGCAAGCATTTCTAACTTCGGAACTAAAATGCAATTGGACGGAAGAGATATTCTGTTTAATTATGATCCGGGCAACGATCCAAATTCTGGTCCCAACAACGTCCTTTCAAAATACGAAATGGGAAAATATGATCTTCCTTTAACTTTCCGTTTGGGGTTGGCGATGGATGTTTATAAAGACCGTTATTTTAGAACAACTGCAGCGCTTGATGCAACGCATCCAAACGATAACACCGAATATCTAAATACCGGTATTGAGTTTGCTTATGATGAGATGTTCATGTTCCGACTGGGGTATAAATCTTTACTCTTACGGGATAGCGAACAAGGCTTAACAATAGGCGGTGGTTTGAAATATCAGATCACAGACCAATTTGGGCTTATGTTGAATTATGGCTGGGCGGATTACGGAAGATTGAAGAATGTGCAATTTTTTGATTTAGGGCTTACATTCTAATTTATTTACTGTAGAGACTTGCCATGGCAAGTCTCTACAATTTAAGATTCTGCGGGAAGAACATCTTGAGTATTAATTTTGAAGAGTGAATAAGGAGTAATGAAGGGAAAATTTTTACACTACTTACTACCTAATTTGGACTATTGGGTTCAGTCCGTTCAAGTTACAGGAATCCTTTTCTTTTCCCTATTTTTCCATTGAGCCGTCAATCATTTTATCTTACCGTTTATAAACATTGCTCAAAAACCGTTTATATTTTTTCTAATTTTGAATCAGTAAAAAAAAATCAGTTCATTGTGAATTATTTCGAGTTCATTTAAGTGAAATTCTAATGGAGAATCTATGCGAAAAGGAATCATTTTGGGTCTAATTATTTTTTGTGTGGTTAACGTTTTCCCACAAAAAACCCTTTCTCTTTCTGAAGTTGTAAAGATCGCTTTACAAAAAAATACAAACATCCAGAAGACAGAGCAGGGAATTAAAGTTTATGAATCGGGAGTAAAATCCGCTTATGGAAGTTTTCTTCCTTCAATTTCTGCAAACGGTGGCTGGGGATGGTCGCGCTCTATCCAAAATGAAGGTGGCGATTATTTTGTTAACGGGGTTAACTATACTGTTCCGAAAAAAATATCGCAAAACAGAAGTTACTCCGCCGGAGCATCTGCAAATATAACGCTATTTGATGGGCTTGCTAATTTTGCGAATGTTTCAAGAAGCGAGAACAGCCTTGAAGCCGCTAAATATAGTCTGGATAGAGCCAAACAAAATTTAACGTACCAGGCGATCAGCGGGTTTTATGATGTGATCAATGCAAAAAAATTAATGGATGTGAAAGAGCAAGACCTTAAATGGAATCAGAAAAATTATGAGATTATTCTTGAGCGCAACAAACTCGGCAATGTTACTTTAGCCGATGTTTACTCTCAGCAGGTTAAAGTTGGTAATGCGGAATTAGAATTGATCCGTGCAAAAAATAATTATGAAACCGGTAAGTCGGAATTTCTTTATTATCTCGGGTTGGATATGATTGAAGATTTCACTTTTGAAGACCCAACGGTTAATGGCAAAGACCTTACTATTGAGATGATTGTTCTTGACCCGAATTTAAAGTCGTTAGTTGAAAAAGCTCTGACCAACCGCTCAGATTTCAAAAGCGCGAAATTGGATTATCAAGGAGCGATTGATGGAATCACTATTGCGAAAGCAGGTCATTTACCTTCGCTTTCAAATTACTACAGCTACGATTCAAAGGTCAACTCCCTTAATCAGATTTTTAAGAGCTACAGTACTTCGGTTGGGCTAAGTCTAAACATTCCTATCTTTTCCGGATTCAGCGTAGAGAACCGCGTTCAGCAAGCACAAGTTGAAGCGAAGAATAAAGAATTAGATGTGAATGATTTAGAACGCTTGATTAAAAAAGAAATGCAGAAAACCTACCTTGATTTACAGGCAAGCGAAAAAAGATTGGACGTTAGCAAAAACAACGTAACTGCAGCAGAAGAAAATAGAAAAATTGAACAAGAAAAATATGCGCTCGGCGCTACAATGCTCTTAAATGTGCTTATTGCAAATTCCGATTACACCAACGCGCTTACTAATTACGTAAACGCACAATTTGAATATGTAAAACTAAAAGAACAGCTTGAGTATTCACTCGGCATTCTTGATTACAAAAAATTTGAATAATATTTATTTCAGGAGAAATACTCATGGCAAATGGTAAACAAAAAAAATCAAAAAAGAAATTATACATCTTCGGCGGATTAGGAGTACTACTTTTAGCCCTCGTTGCAATTGTGATCTTTCAAGGAAATAAGGAAGAAATCATAAACGTACAAACCGAAAAAATTACCAAGCGGACTATTACGCAAACGGTTTCTGCTACCGGGAAAATTAATCCGGAGTTTAAGGTTGTAATCACACCTGAAGTAACAGGAGAAATTGTTCAGCTTCCGGTAAAAGAAGGACAAGTTGTAAAAAAAGGTGAATTGTTAATCAAAATAAAAGCCGATGCATACGTGGCGCAGAAACAAAGATCGGAAGCAAGTTTATTATCGGCAAAATCTTCACTCGCACAACGTAAAGCCGAACTTGATAAAATTACTTCAGATTATAATCGGATGAAAGAACTTCATGCAAAAAAACTTTCAAGCGATGCTGATTTAGAAACGGCTAAAAGCAATTACCTTTCTACAGCTGCCGGATACGAAGCTTTAAAAGCTAACGTACTGCAAAGTGAAGCTTCATTAAAAGAAACGATTGAATCGTTAAACAAAACAACTATTTATTCTCCTATGGCTGGTGTAATTACTCAGCTAAATGTGGAATTAGGCGAAAGAGTTTTGGGGAGCGGGTTTAGTCAAGGTACGGATATTATGACGGTCTCCGACTTAACCAGTATGGAAGCAAGAGTTGATGTTGACGAAAATGATGTGGTACTTATTTCTGTTGGAGATACCGCTTATATTAAAGTTGACGCGTTTGGCGACAAAGATATTAAAGGTGTTGTTACACAAATCGGAAACAGCGCTAAAACATCAGGACTCGGTTCACAGGAACAAGTCGTAAATTTTGAAGTTAGAATTAGAGTAACCAATCTGGAAAATAATTTGCGCCCGGGAATGTCTTGTAACGCTGATATCCGCACTGAGACGGTTGAGAACGTACTTTCTGTTCCTCTGCAAAGCGTTACTGCACGCGGAGATTTTAATATGCCGAAGGAAGATGGCGCAGAAGAAAGTATGGCGAAAGTAGTTGAAAAGAAATCAAACGGGAACAAGCCGGAAGAAATAGTTTTTATTGTTGAAAACGGAAAAGCCAAATCTAAAAAAGTTAAAACCGGTTTAAGCGATGATAATTATATCGAAGTTAAGGAAGGCTTAAAAGGCGGAGAAGAAGTGGTGAACGGAAGTTACCGCGCTATTTCAAGAGATTTGAAGGATGGTTCACTAGTAAAGGTAGAAGGCAAGAAAAAATCTTTTACTGAAAAGAAAAATTAAATTATTCCGGAAGTAAAATGAACATTATAAATATTGAGAATGTCGCTAAAGTTTACAAGGTCGGATCGGAAGAAGTACATGCGTTACGCGATATTTCTTTGAGGATAGATAAGAACGAATACGTCGCAATTATGGGACCTTCCGGTTCAGGCAAATCCACATTGATGAATATGCTGGGATGTTTGGATACTCCTTCTTCAGGGAAATATGAATTCACCGGTAGTAATGTAAGCCAAATGACGGATAATGAACTTGCGAAAATTAGAAATAAAGAAATTGGATTCGTCTTTCAAACATTCAATCTTCTTCCTCGCTCGAATGCGCTGCATAACGTGGAATTACCATTGATTTATGCGGGCATGCATTCAACTGAGAGAAAAGAGAGAGCACAAGAAGCGCTTGAAAGTGTCGGTTTGGGAGATAGAATTCACCATAAACCGAATGAGCTATCAGGTGGTCAACGGCAGCGAGTTGCAGTTGCACGCGCCCTGGTAACCAGGCCGTCAATTATTTTAGCTGATGAACCAACCGGAAATCTTGATTCAAAAACCGGCGAAGAAATTATGCTTCTCTTTAACCAGATTTACGAAGCAGGTAACACGATTATTCTTGTTACACACGAGGAATATATTGCAGAACATGCCGCGCGAATTATCAGAATTAAAGACGGACTTGTGGAATCTGATGAGATTGTTGCAAAACGGTATATCCCTAAAGTTAAAGTTGCGAATTAGATAGTTAATAAAAATCCGCCGCCGCGGCGGACAATGCTTGATGGTAAAAATATTTGTATGAATTTGAATGTCGAACATCGAACAAGGAACAACGAGTGATGAAGTTTTTACCCTTCGATATTCTGTATTCCTTGTTCGATATTCATTATTTCATTTTTGGTTCTGGTTTGCCAGGTTATGAATTACGAATGAATTCTAATCCCGTTAGGGATGATATAAGAATGACTACCATTTTACAAATTATGAATTTTTAGAAAACGGATTACTTATGGAAACTATTTTCTTAGAAATAAAAGAAGCGATGTTCATAGCTCTTAGAGCTATACAGGCGAACAAAGTTCGCTCGATTTTAACGATGCTCGGTATCGTTATCGGTGTTGCCTCCGTAGTGTTGATGACTACTGCAATTAAAGGAATAGATAACTCCTTTCAGAAAGGAATGAGCGCGCTTGGTTCCGATATTTTATATGTTGATAAATGGGCTTGGTTCACGAACACCGATTGGTGGAAGATGCGTAACCGCCGGAATATGACAATGGATGAGTATAATCGTTTTAAAGATTTAGTAAAACTTCCCTCGGCAACAGCGCCTACTACAACAACGCGTCAAGTAGTAAAATATCAAAATAAAAAAGTTGACGGTGTTTTTATTAATGGCTCTACAGCCGATTATTTGAAAACTACTAATTTTACTTTTGCTCAAGGAAGATTCTATTCTGACATTGAAGGTAAAGGCTCACGGTACGTTGCTGTGCTTGGTAGTGAAATCGCAAAGGGTCTTTTTCCGACTGAAAATGCGATTGATAAAATAATTAAATTGGGTGGACAAAACTTTAGGGTCGTCGGCGTATTAGATGAACAGGGAAGTTTTATTCTTGGTAGTTTTAATCCGGATAGGCAAGTATTTATACCTATAGGGACAATATTTAAAAGTTTTACGTCACAGTCTTTTGGTACAATTACTTTTAATGTTAAAGCGCCAAGTCCCACTTTAGTTGAAGAAACAAAAGACGAAGTTGAAAGCGCTATGAGAAAAGTCCGCGGTTTAAAGTTTGATGAGCCAAACGATTTTTCGATCAATCAACAAGAAAGTTTGAAAGCAAATATTGATAAAATTGTTGGTGTTATTCAAATTGCCGGACTTTTTATTACCGGACTTTCGCTCTTTGTCGGCGCAATCGGTATCATGAATATTATGTTCGTTTCCGTAAAAGAACGGACAAAAGAAATTGGCGTTCGGAAAGCTATCGGCGCTAAAAGAAGAACTATTCTCGGGCAGTTTATTCTTGAGTCTTCGTTTATTTGTTTATTCGGAGGTCTAATCGGATTGCTGATAGCGGTATTATTAAGTATGGCGGTAAATCAAGTGCTTCCAACTTCCATTCAATATGATTCTGTAATCTTGGCAATTTCAATTTCGTTAATAACCGGTGTTGTGGCGGGATTTGCTCCAGCTTATACGGCTGCAAAAATGGATCCGGTTGATGCATTGAGGTATGAGTAATGAAAACATCAGAAATATTTAAAATGTCGTTTCAATCGTTACGCACAAATAAACTGCGTACATTTTTAACGGTGCTTGGTGTGGTTGTAGGCATCTTTTCAATTATTGTTATTATGACGATAATAACCATGCTGCAAAATAGTATTGAAAGCGGATTAGCTTCGCTTGCAAAAAATACTTTTCAGATTCAAAAATATCCCATTATAATGACGGGCGGTCCCGGCGCTCGCGATAAATATAGAAATAGAAAAGACCTTACGCTTGAAGAGTTTGATAAATTTAAAGAAAAGATGACAGAAGCTAAATTTGTTGGCGCAGAACAATGGCAGTTCGGTATTGTTGTTAAATATGGAAATAAAGAAACTAATCCAAACATTCAATTAGCCGGAATGACAGATGGTGCGCTTGAAACGAATGAAATGATTGTTCAAGAAGGAAGACCATTTAACAAAGCGGATGTTCAGTACACGAATAATGTTTGTTTACTCGGGAAAGATATTGTAGATAAATTATTCCTTAATATTGATCCCGTTGGGCAAATCGTACGTGTTGCAGGCAGACCATTAACCGTTATCGGCACACTTGAACCGAAACAAGCTTTGTTTGGACAGAGCCAGGACAGCTATGTAATAATGCCGATTACTACCTTCCAAACGATGTACGGAAAAAGAAGCCGAAGCATCAATATAACTGTTATGGCACACAGTCAGGCAGATTATAACAAAATTATTGAAGCATCAATAGGTTATATGCGTACTATTAGAAATGTAAAACCTGGGGAAGATAATAATTTTGATATTTTTAGTAATGAATCGTTAATGGGGCAAATCAACAATATTAACGAACCCATTAAGATAGGTGCGCTTGTAGTTTCTTTAATTGCATTGCTTGCAGCCGGTGTTGGTATTATGAATATTATGCTTGTCTCCGTTACGGAAAGAACGCGGGAAATCGGAATTAGAAAAGCTATTGGCGCAAGAAAAAGTTATATCCTTATTCAATTTCTATCCGAAGCGGTAATCCTTTCCATCTTCGGCGGAATAGTAGGGATTATCATCGGTGTCGGTTTAGGAAATTTTGCCGGAAGTTTTCTCAATGCACAAATGGCTATTCCTGTTGATTGGGTAATGATCGGAATCGCATTATGTATTTTCGTCGGTGTAGTTTTTGGAACCTATCCGGCATACAAAGCCGCCAACCTCGACCCGATTGAAGCGCTAAGACATGAGTAGTCAATAGTCATTAGACAATTGTCATTGGTTATTAAACCTCCAAAGTTTTCAAAACTTTGGAGGTTTTTTAGTTTATAATTTACGTTACGCAAAAATTATAATTGAATAGCCACGTCCCGAAAGCTTTCGGGACGTGGACTAATCAACATCATCAAGATTGGCTTTAGCCATTACAAACGGTCCCTTTTGTGGCTAAAGCCAAGAGTTTGGAGTTCTATCTTTTCCACGAGCTAAAGAGGCTGTGTGAATATTCAAATAAAACCGTTGAAACGGTTGAGATACCTATCATTTTTTCATTAACACCTCGATTAATCGAGGTGTTAATGAAAAATAAATCAAGATTGAACCGTTTTAACGGTTTCTAGATGGCGATTTTTATTTCATTTCATCTTGGTAAATCTCGGATAATTAAAAACCATAATTTTCACACAGCCTCTAAAGCTCGTGGCTATTCAAATGAATATTATGCATAACGTGAGTTTATAATGTGGCTTTGCCACTTGATGCAACACTTATAATAGAAGTCTGTATTATGGCACTGCAACACGATGCAGTGTTATAAGAACTTTAACATGGAATATTATCGGGTAACTTTTTGTACCATTGATATCCGTTTCCGAATTTTTTGTGTCAAGCTTGTCCGCTGTGGAGGAATATTTGTGATGCTTTAGCGCCATCACATCACCCATCTTCCTTCAAACATCATCCATCAAACATCTTGCATTTCCATCATTTTGCTATAGGTGAGTTACCTCCATCTTAGACAGTTATTAAGAAAAAGATTAAGAAATCAATTTTATCTTTTGCAAAACGTGAATTATTAATAATTACCGTTAGTTTACCAATACCTACCGTTGGCTTGTTAGCTATTGACGTTTCAGAGCATTTTAGTTAGGTTGTACAAAAATTGAATACATCAAAGTGAATTCTATTAAAAGCTGATGAGTTTATTTACAAAAAAGAAGCCTGTTGCCACTCCTCTTTTAATTATAAAAAAGGATGCTAATGATGCTAACGTAAAAGAATATAAATCAATTGAAGAAGCAATCGTTGATCTGGAAAATGATCCGAACGTCTCCGCTTATAAAATAGAAAAGTTAATAACTCACCTTACGCAGAAGTCTGAAATTGTACTGTAAATCGATTCCGAAAGCTTTCGGAATCGATAAAATGTTTGTTTTTTACGAAGCTACCGCTTCGTACTACAATTTTTGCGTATGGTGAGTTAATAACATCTTTGAAAAAGCTAAAGAACAAAACTTCAATTTAAGATAATGGATGGAGAGATAATATAATGTGGAGTAGAATGTCGCGAATCCCTATTCTATCGGAGAAGCCCTACTGTGAGGGGGAACTAATTATCAATAATTGATGTTTACTAAATAAACGACGTTAATGTAAAGGAATTCAAATCATTTGAAAAAGCAATCGCCGATCTGGAAAATGAACTGAATGTTTCTAAGGATAAAATAGAAAAGTTAAGGGCATCTTTGAAAAAGCTAAAGAACAAAACTTCAATTAAGATTTGAAACGGTGAGATTATAAATGTTTAGATTGGTTTTAATAACGAACAAAGGAATAGTAAAATGAAAAACTCTTTTTATATTTATCTGTTGGCGATACTCTTGATATCGACGCATATCAGTGTTGCTAACAATGTAGGAGTATCGAGTGTAACTCTGACGGGACAGAACACGATCGCCGGCACGAACAATGTTGCAAATTTCACTTTAGTGCAGTTTGGTATCTCCTGGGATAACTCCTGGCGAACTTCCTCTGCGCCAAACAACTGGGATGCCGCCTGGGTATTTGTGAAATACAAGGTAAGTGGAAATTATGTTTCGGCTTCGGGCGCAACTTCTTTGGGCACTACAATTACAGTTGGCAGTACCACTGGGGTTAGAGTAGGAATGCCCGTAAGCAAAGCGGGAGGTAGCGGCACGATTGCTGCTGGTACAGTTGTTACGGCAATTACAGATGCAACTCATTTTACAGTGTCTGCCGCACCGAGTCCTGTCTTATCCGGCTCAGTAGTTGTTACCGGAACTGCAATCTGGGAACACGCCACACTCAACTCAACGGGTCACACTGCACCGGGAGGCAGCACCATTACACCGGCATCTGACGGTACAGGCGCTTTTATTTACCTTAGTGCCGATGGCACAGGCACAAACACATGGACAAATGCACAACTCCGCTGGAACTATGGAGTCAACGGAGTAGCCGACGGAGCTTCTGTGGATATAAAGGTTTTTGCGATAGAAATGGTGTATGTGCCAACGGGAAGCTTTTATGCTGGCGATGGTACTAAGGCGTCTACAAATGCTGCCTTTAAAGACGGTCAATTTACTAACAACGGTTCAACAGCTGCTTATCAAATTACGAGTGAATCTATACCGGCTACCTTAGGTGGCGCATCAGGTGATATGATGAATAATAATGCAACTAATATGGCTACTGCTGATGATTTCAACAATACAACCCAACAGTCACTCCCAACAGCTTTTCCCAAAGGATACAATGCCTTTTACTGTATGAAATACGAAATAAGCCAGCAAGGATATGTGGATTTCTTAAATAGTCTGACACAAACGCAGGCGACCACTCGTAAAGAGACTTTCAGTTCAAATCGCTATGCCATTACAGGCGCAGCTATAGGTAGTTATGCTACCACTAATCCTTATGTAGCCTGCAACGAATTAACTTGGGCAGATGTGGCGGCGTATCTCGATTGGAGTGGTTTACGTCCGATGACGGAGTTGGAATTTGAAAAAGCATGCCGGGGAACCATAGCGGCAGTAGCCAACGAATGTGCATGGGGCGCTGTTGGTTTTGCAGGCAGCGCATATACATTAAGCAATAGCGGAGCAAACAATGAAGTCATAGCTACAAATTATTACCCTAGTGGTGGTACAGATTATGTTTCGGCCGCCGGTGCAACTGGTTCGGGTACTTTAATTACTGTTGGCAGTACCGTTGGACTCGTATATGGAATGCCAGTAAGCGTAACTGCAGGAACCGGCGCTTTTGCTGCGGGTACATTTGTTACAAACATTGCAAGTGCTACAACTTTTTACGTGCAAGTTCCGCCATCACCTGCCCTATCAGGCGGGGCTGTTGTTACCGGCTCAGCAATCTGTGGTAATGTTGCATTTACCGGAACTATTCCCTCAGCAGGTGCTATTAAGGGACCTATACGCGCAGGAATATTCGCGGGTACAACCGGTAATACAGGTAGAATAACTGCAGGCGCCACATATTATGGTATAATGGAAATGAGCGGCAATGTGTTTGAGCGCCCTGTAACCGTGGGTAATGCCACTGGAAGGCTTTTTACAGGCATACATGGCAATGGGGCAATAAATGCTATTGGAGATGCTGATGCTACCACATGGCCGGGAACGGATGCCATTGGTGTCGGCTTCCGGGGTGGCGTATGGAACTTCGGTTACTCTAGATTGCATGTGTCCGACCGCTACGACGCGGTGACTATCCAAGCTACTAATGGCGTCGGTTCTGGCGGCCGTGGGGTTCGGTTGGAACCAGTAGCTTTTTAATAAAACTAAAATAATTTTAAAAGGATAAACCATGAAAAAAATAACATTCTATTTACTACTGCTATTGGCACTGCCAATAGCTTTGCAAGCACAGTACACCGGTGGTGATGGAAGGGGGGACGTATCGGCGGCAATGCCTTCTACTTCGCCGCTTCCTGTTGAATTAACCTCATTTACTTCTTTTGTTGATAAAAGTAAGGTAATCTTACATTGGCAAACAGCAACCGAAGTAAAGAATTATGGATTTGAAATTGAAAGAACCTCACCCCGTCCCTCTCCTTCCCAAGGAGAGCGTGGTGAAGTCCGGAGAGGTTGGCAAAAAATTGGTTTTGTAAAAGGAAATGGTAATAGCAACTCACCCAAAGAGTATAGCTATACGGATAATTCCGCAACTTCAGGTAAATATGTTTACCGCCTAAAGCAACTTGACAACGACGGCAAAAATGAATACAGCAAAGAAGTAGAAGTAGATTTGGGAATGCCTGCGGAGTTTTTTTTAAAGCAGAATTATCCAAATCCTTTTAATCCGGAGACAGTAATAAATTACCAAATGCCGGTAAGCGGAAAAGCTTCTCTTAAAATATTTGATATGCTTGGAAGAGAAGTTGCAACATTGGTGGATGAAGTAAAAGAAGCCGGTACGTACAATGTTTCTTTCAATGGAAGAGCCTTTACAAGCGGCGCATATTTTTACAGATTTCAATCAGGTGATTACGTTAAAATTAAGAAGATGATTTTGATGAAGTAACAACAAATATGCCGTGAATCTATTAGAACAAATTAAAGACTATAAAAAAGCTGGGTTGAAGAACAAAACTTCAATTAAAATTAGGAACGGTAAAATAATAGATAGATAGGTTGAATTCATTAACAAATAAAGGAACAGTAACATGAAAAACTTTTTTTATTATATCCCCCCATAACAGTAAATGCTATAGGGTACAATTATTACGGGGGATTGCCGGGAATATTTATGGTTTATCAATCTCTTATTGTCTTAGCTCAATTTTATTTATTTAACAATTTTCGAGGTGTTATTATGAAAAAATTATTCTTTGTTTTAGTTGTTCTTACCTTCTCATTTTCCTTAACCAAGGCTCAAATTTCAAAAGATGGATGGGCAGTAGGTTTTGGTGCAGTTTCACCAAGACTTTTCAGTGACATTTCCGCAGATAATTTGAACTTTGGTGGACGTTTGTTTCTTCAAAAAAATCTAAACGAAATGACGGCGATGAGGTTTAGTGTTGATTATCTACAATTTACTGGAGTTAATTTCCCAGTAGCTACTAAGTTTACAAACAACACATTTAAATTTGGATTAAGCGGGGTCTATACTATGGCTCCGTGTATG
>JALNWB010000066.1 GCA_023231105.1 Ignavibacteriaceae bacterium
CTATTGATGCGGTTGACAGCAACTGTGCCGTTATTTCTGTTTCGTATGGTACGAATATATTCAGAACGCTGGATGGTGGTAAGTCATGGGGAGTAATTACTCCACTAAATTCTTCGTCAACAGGTGTAGATATTTCAGTAGTAGATAGTTTAAATATCTGGTTCGGTTCCGGAGATGGGAAAATCTTCGCTACTTCCGATGGCGGGAAAAATTGGGTAATTCAATTTGACGACACTTCAAAAACGAATTTTATGAATTATATCAAAATGTTTGATTCCAAAAACGGAATTGCTATGGGAGATGGAAAGTCGGCTCCAAAGACCGCTGTCTTTCTAAAAACTACTGACGGAGGAATAAATTGGGTTTCTGTCAACGATTCAGCTTTCGGTGATTTTTCTGGTGATACTTGGAGAAGATTAGATTTTGTTTCTCCAAATGTCGGTTATTTTTATGAGTCAGGTCTAAATCCTCAATCTATTTATAAAACTACCGATGGCTGTAAAACCTGGAAAAAATTACAAACACCCGCATATGCGCAAGTACTAAAATTTTATGATGAAAACTTTGGGCTGATGTACACTGTTGCTTCAAATTCAACAGTTTATAGAACAACAAACGGTGGAGAATCTTGGACCTCGTCTGTAATTCCATCGGATAAAGGTTGGGGAAATGATATTGAGTTCTTAAAAAATGATCCTTCAAAAGTTTGGTTGGGAACAAAAAATGCTCTTTATTTTAGCAGTGATGGAGGACAATCGTGGAACAAAAATATGGCTTTGTCAACTTATGGAAGAGATATTGTTTTTACCGACACCAAATGTGGTTGGTTTTTGAGTGACGATAATATTTACCGGACGACTAACAATGGCGGAGTTGTTGTAGGAATTGAAGATGAAGCCTCATCTCCACTCGGTTTTTCTTTAGAGCAGAATTATCCAAATCCGTTTAATCCTTCAACTACCATTCAATTCAAAATTGAAAAGCAAAGTGTGGTTCTGCTGCAGGTTTATAATTATCTTGGAGAACTTGTTACTACGCTTGTTGACCAGGAACTCTCTGCCGGTTTGCACAAAGTTAATTTTGATGCGGCGGCAAACCTTGTTGCAAGCGGAATTTATTACTACAAACTGAGAACAGGCAATTCAACACAAACAAAAGGAATGATCTATTTGAAGTGATCTTTAACTAAGATTTCAGGAGGCTATAATGAAACTGTTTTTGTTGTTTATGTTTTTGTTTTTAATATCGAACAATTCATTCGCAAAGGATGATTCTGTTTTCGTGAAGATTCAAGCCGACACAGTTCAAATTTGGAATACCGATGTTTCCGCAAATTGTGCATCAAGATTTTCTTTAAGTGCCGAAATTACAGGGAATTCAATTATAATTACGGAATTCGATACCATTGGACCCATCGCTAATTGCCATTGCATTTACGATCTTCATGTTTCTCTAACTGGTTTAACTGCCGGACACTATTCGGTTGCAGTATATCGTCAAGAACTTAAAAAATATTTCTACGACCAGGACACCACGATATTCATTGATTCCTTAACATTTACTTTGCAGAGTTCATCAGCTCTTCCAAAGAGTGCTCTGTCAAAACAAAGTGAATGTCATACTGCTTCGTCAATCGATAAAGAAGAAACTAATTCCGAAACATTTCTTCTTCTTTCCAATTATCCGAATCCGTTTAATCCGAGTACAGTAATAAGTTATCACCTGGCTATCGGCGGTTTTGTGAATTTAAAAGTTTATGATGTTATTGGAAACGAAGTGGCGACTTTGGTGAATGAAGAACAACAGGCAGGAAAACATTCTGTTAGTTTCGATGCAACTAACAACAACCAACTAACCACTAACAGATTATCAAGTGGAATTTATTATTACAAGCTTCAAGCAGGCAATTCAACACAAACAAAAGGAATGATCTATTTGAAATAAGGCGATTAAATATGAATTTTCAATTTTTCATGAAGGAGGAAAGTATGAAAACGAAAATACATCTATTAAATAAATTCTCTTTTGCTGTCGCATTGTTTATGGCAACGCAATTGTTAAATGCACAGTGGGTTAAACAAAACAGCGGCACTTCAGAAAGACTTACGGATGTAGTAATGCTTGATTCATCCACAGCAATTGCGGTTGGAATGAACCAAACCATTTTAAAAACCACAAACTCAGGTGAAACGTGGAATTTTATTGCGCTTCCCTGGAGTTTCCCAATGAACTGGAATAGTGTTTCTTTTGCCGATAAGCTGAACGGAGTAATTGCCGGAAGCAATGTGATAACTACTACCGATGGCGGCGCGACCTGGCAGCCTGAATTCTATTCGTACGATAAAAATTTTCTGTGCGCACTGAGTTTATATGCGAATTACATTTATGTTGGAGATGATTCCGGTTATGTTTATCGCACAATTGATAGTGGAAAAACGTGGAGTTCGGAAAAAATCAGCGTGTATCCGATACGTTCAATTTTTCTATTTCGTGGTTATATCACTGATATATTACCACTCTACGCATTGACATCGCATTCTTTTATAATAAAATATTTTTATCCTGATCCTCCTTCTTCTCCCTGGACAGAAAAAGAACTTTCATTCTTTAATGGTTTAGGTTCTGAAGCCTTCAGTGGTGAGTCTTGCAATGGCGGCGGTTCCACATTTATTGTTGGAGTGCAAGGGGACAAGTATGCCGCCCCGGTTATCTTACGCAAATCTATGTCAGATACAAGTTGGTCACCAGCTATTCTTTTTCCATCTCAGGATGGAATACTTTTGGGGATCTCTGCCCCTTCATCAAATGTAATTTATTCTTGCGGTTATGCTGGACTCATGTTTAAAACAATGGATGGAGGTAATAATTGGTTTTTACATTCAGTTCCAACATCGCAATCATTGAACTCAATTTATTTTTTTAACGAAACAAAAGGATTTGCCGTTGGCGATTCGGGAACAATTCTTTTTACATCCAATGGCGGAGTAACCGGTGTTGAAGAAGAGGAGCCATCAACTCCGGACAAATTTCAATTGTTTCAGAATTATCCCAATCCGTTTAACCCAAGTACAGTAATCAGTTATCAGTTGGCAGTTGGTGGTTTTGTAACTTTAAAAGTTTATGATGTTTTAGGAAATGAAGTGGCAACTCTGGTGAACGAAGAACAACACGCCGGAACACATTCCATAAACTTTGACGCAACTAACAACAATCTACTAACCACCAACAAACTTACCAGCGGCATTTATTATTACATGTTGAAAGCGGGAAACTTCACAGAGACAAAGGGAATGATTTATTTGAAGTGATTTACTCATTTGTAATTTATGTTTTGCCTTTTGGAATTTATATTCGTCCATCCTCTTTTCCGGTTATAGCATTTCTATAAAACTATCTCTATTTTGCCTACCGAAATTTAATTTATGAAAAAATATTTTCTCTTAATTTTTATAGTTTTTACCGGGTTTTCCTTTGGGCAGACTGACGCTTTCCGAATTGCGCGCTTAAAATATAGCGGCGGCGGCGATTGGTATAATGATCAATCTTCCGAGGTAAATTTGCTCCGCTTTGTTGCAGAACATACTTCAATCAAAACGAAACCGGAATACGTATTTGCCGATCTCAACAGCGATGAGATTTTTTCTTATCCTTTTTTATTTTTAACAGGACACGGCAACATTGTATTCTCTGAACAGGAAGTACAGCGTTTGCGCACGTACCTTGAAAGCGGCGGCTTTCTTTACGTTGATGATGATTACGGATTGGATGCTGCGTTTCGCAGAGAAATAAAAAAAGTTTTTCCGGAAAATGATTTAGTTGAACTTCCGTTTTCGTATGGATTGTATCATTCCGTTTTCGATTTTTCTTACGGTCCTCCGAAAACTCACGAGCACAACGGCAAAGCTCCGCAAGGCTTCGGAATTTTTATAGAGAAACGTCTCGCGGTTTATTACACATATGAATCAAATCCAAGCGACGGATGGGCTGACCCGGAAGTGCATCACGATACGGAAAAGACGAGAGAAGAAGCATTGAAGTTTGGAACAAATATCATTGTTTGGGCATTAAGTCAATAGTTATGAAATTCGATTCAACACATTACAACGCCATAGAAAAAAAGTTAGAACAGTTTGCGCAAAAAAACTTGCTCATAACTGCGTTTACTAAACTTCAGATTGTTGCAACCGGAATAATTATTTTATTATTCATATTGATAAACGCAGAACTTGTTTTCCGGTTTTCGTCAACTGTCCGCACATCCTTGTTTTTTGTTTTTGTGATTGCATCGGTTATTGGTTTTTTTGTTTTGGTTGTCTTGCCCGCACTAAAAGAATATTTCTCGTACCGAGAGAACGAACACAGCAAAGCTGCAGATAGCGTTGGGCGATTTTTCCCTTCAATAAAAGATGAACTGCTTAACTCGCTTCAACTTTTTAGAGATAAAGAAAATTTACTCTTTTCGCAGGAGTTAGCAATAGCGGCGTTCTCTTCAATTTATAAAAAAGTTGAACCGGTAAATTTTTCATCTGCGCTTACGTTTGCACAGCCGAAACAGCAGATGAAATACTTCTTCACTTCGCTTCTGATTTTTATTGTATCGTTGATCTCTTTCCAAAACTTTCAACAAGCTGCGCAACGATTTTTCGATTACCGCACTGAATTTCTTCCTCCGCAGAAATTTTATTTCCTTGTCGCACCGGGGAACACAAAAATCACAAAAGGCGCTGACGTAACTGTTTCTGTTTCAATTATAGGGGACAATCTTTTAAAATGGAATGCGCCCACCACAATTTCTCTTTTCTATAAAGACGAAACAGAAGCGAAATTCACTTCGGAAAATCTCACCGCCGATTCCATCGGAAAATTTTCATTTCTCTTTTCAGGTATTCGAAACAAGACCGAATATTATTGTTCCGCCGAAGGAATTGAAAGTGAAAAATATGTGATTGTAGTTGTGGATAAACCGGTACTACAAGCATTCTCACTAACGGTTACTCCGCCCGCATACAGCAGGCTTCCGGTGATGCAGATGCAAGACAATGGAAACATCACAACGCTTTTCGGTAGTACAGTTTCGCTGCGTTTGCAGGCTTCTAAACTTTTAAAAAGTGCATTCCTGTTTTTTGATGATTCGACAAAACTAAAAATGAACACTTCCGGTTTAAATGCTTCTGTTTCGTTTTCTGCGCGACAGGAAAAGAATTATCAAATTATGATTGAAGATGAATTCGGAAATCAAAACACCTCGCCTGTAAGCTATTCAATAAAGCTTCAAAACGATGCTGCTCCTTCAATTAATATTCTCGCACCAAATAAAAATATTGATTTGGGAGATGATCAACGACTACCGTTATTACTTTCACTTGCCGATGATTTTGGGTTCACAAAACTTCTGCTTCACTACCGGCTCTCTGCGTCAAGGTATGAAGCGCCGCAGGATAAATATCAATCAATTGAAATTCCGATTACGAAAGAAAATATTGAGCAAGAGGTTCGCTACATTTGGAATCTATCGCCTCTCTCGCTTGCGACCGAAGATGTATTGACTTACTATTTAGAAGTTTTTGATAACGATAATATCAGCGGACCAAAATCAACTAAAACAAACAGCTTCACTGTGCGGCTTCCTTCGCTTGATGAAATTTTGGCGAAGACCGATAAAAAGCAAGATCAAGTTGAACACGATTTGAAGAAAACTCTAAAAGAAGCTGAAGAGTTGAAAAAAGATTTGGATAAGATCAACAAGGAATTGAAGCAAGATAAAAAGGAAATTACCTGGGAAGAAAAAGAAAAGATTGAGCAGACGCTGAATAAGTTTGAAGAGCTTCAAAATAAAGCTGAAGAGATCAAAAAAGATTTTTCCGAAAATAAAGATGAACTGCAAAAACATAATCTGCTTAGCAAAGAAACGCTTGACAAATTTATGGAATTGCAAAAAATGTTCGATGAATTTTCAAGCGACGAAATGAAAAAAGCGATGGAGAAACTTCAGCAGAAACTGCAATCGCTTGACCGGAAGCAAATCCAGGAAGCGCTTGAGAATATGCAGTTTGATGAAGAATCTTTCCGAAAAGGAATTGAACGGACGCTCAATTTATTAAAACGTGTGCAGATCGAACAAAAGATCGACCAGCTTGTAAAGCGCACCGATGATGTTTCCAAAAAGCAAAATGATCTTCAACAAAAAACAGAGCAAGCTGATTTGGAAAATAAAAATCAGCGGGACGATGCTTCCAAACAGCAGGAACAACTTTCGGAAGATGTTAAAAAAATGAAAGACGAACTGAAGCAATTGGAAAAGTTGATGAGCGAACTGAAAGATATGCCAAAAGAAGAAGTTGAAAAACTTCAAAAAGAATTGGAAGATCAAAAAAATGAGGAACTCTCCGAACAAGCTTCCGATGATATTCAAAAAGGGGAAAAGCAGAAGGCAAAGCAGAAGCAGATGAAGCTCTCGCAGAATATGCAGGGGATGAAAAAGAAAATGCAAAAGCTTCAACAGGAAATGGAACAGCAAAATCAAATGGAAGTTTTTGCCGACTTGATGAAATCGTTGAACAATATTATTACTCTTTCCAAAGATCAGGAAGAAGCGAAACAAAACAGTCATGATAATTTTCAATCATCTCAAATCAACAAGCAAGCGGTTGCACAAGACGAAATCAAAAGCAACTTGGAAAAAGTTTTATCGCAGATGAATCAACTTTCACAAAAAACTTTTGCCATTACACCGGAAATGGGAAAGGCGCTCGGCAACGCGCACAAGCAAATGGATAACGCGCTTGAAGGATTGCAGAATAGAAATCAATCACAAACTATCTCGGGACAATCCGAAGCAATGTCTTCGCTGAATCAAGCGGCGATGATGATGAAAAATATGATGGATCAAATGATGCAGAGTGGCGGGCAAGGCGGCAGCGGAATGATGTCGATGATGCAGCAGCTTCAGCAAATGTCCGGGCAGCAAATGGGATTAAACAATCTTACGCAAATGTTGCAAAAAGGAATGAGCGGACAACTTACTCCCGAACAACAAGGACAACTACAACGTCTCGCGCAACAACAAGAGATGATTAAAAAATCGTTGGATGAATTAAACCGTGAAGCGAAAGAAAGCGGACAGTCGAAAAAAATTCCTTCCAACTTAGACGAAACGCTAAAGCAAATGCAGGAAGTTATTGCTGATATGAAATCGGAAAAATTATCGGACGAAATTGTTCAAAAGCAGGAACGTATCCTCTCGCGACTACTTGATGCGCAGCGATCAATGAACGAAAGAGATTTTGAAAAAGAACGCGAATCAAAAAGCGGAACCGCACAACAGCGCACTTCTCCCGGCGAACTTAATCTTGCAAAACAAAAAGGGAAAGATAATTTGAGGGATGAGTTGAACAACCTTTACCGCGAAGGCTATACAAAAGACTACGAAGAACTGATCAAAAGATATTTTGAAGCGTTGCAGAAAGCGCAAATAAAGAATTAGTATTGGAAGAGGTTCGCCTTTTAGCGCGAACCTTTTATATAACTTGTCAATTGTTCTATCACAAATTCTTCTTCATCAATTACAGCGCTTACTACATCGCCAATGGAGACAAGTCCTAAAAGTTTTCCATTTTCTTCAACCGGAAGATGACGGATACGCTTTCCGGTCATTATTGCCATACATTCTTCAACAAGCATTGAAGGTGTGACCTTTAAAACATCCTCCGTCATAATTTCACTTACGGAAGTTTCTTTGCTGAGTTTCCCTTTCAGAATAACTTTTCGCGCATAATCGCGTTCGGAAAGAATTCCGGCAACTTTTCCTTCAGCAAGAACTAATAACGCCCCTACATCAGTATCCGCCATAAGTTTTAAAGCATCATACATAGTTGCGTCGGGAGAAATCGAGAAAACTCCGTTTCCTTTTTTAGCAAGAATTTGTTGTACCGTTTTCATATTGCCTCTTGATTTAGTGAGAGAAACGAATCATTACCTGGCTTAATATAACGAAAAAACCGAAAGAGTGTCAACTGATTTTTTAGAAAAGATTTATGCGATTTGTGAAAGGAGGAGCTCTTTAAAAGCATTTGTTCCGATTTCAATTACGTCATCACCGGGTAAGAATTGTGGATTGTGCAATCCGAACTGCTCTCCGATAGAAGTGCCAAGCCAAAACATGAATGAGGGATATTGTTGTGAAATATAGCCGAAGTCTTCGCCGGTCATTTTAAAACCGCAATCAAGAAAGGTAAATTTTTCTGCTAAAAGTTTTGAGAGAGTGCCGAATAGTGAATCGTGAATGATTACTTCCGGGTAATGCGCTTCTTTTGTTACGATTATCTTAACATCAGTAATTTGCTGAACTCCGGCGGCTATTTTTTCCAAACGTATGGTAATCTCATCCGTTCCTTTCATGCTCAAAGCTCGCACGGTTCCTTCAAGCCTGGCATTACCCGGAACAATATTTCGCACATTGCCGGAAGTGATTTTACCGAATCCGAGCAAAGTAGCTTCTGCAATACCTTTTGGAATTTTATCAACCGCATCAAGAAACATCCGAAGCGCATTAAAAGCATTCCTTCCATTTTGCGGAAATGCAACGTGCGAACTTCTTCCGTGAAAATCTAAATCGATTTCCAAAGCGGAAGCAAAAAGAACGCCGCTTGTGCTTGCAATTGTTCCTTTCGGAAATTCATCGGTAACGTGGAGAGCAAAAGCTTTATCAATTTTAAATTGATCGAATACCCCCGTAGCAAAAAACTTCATCGCACCGCCGCCGCTTTCCTCCGCTGGTTGAAAAAGGAAAAGAATATTTTGGCTTATGTTTTCGCGCGTGGCAAATTCAACTAAACCGAAAAGGATTGAAGTGTGCACATCGTGTCCGCATGCGTGCATATAATCGTTTTTTGATTTGAACTCGAAAAGAGTTTCTTCGCAAATTGGCAGTGCATCAATATCAGCGCGGAATAAAAGATAATTCCCGTCATTCACTTTGTATTCAACCAACACACCCGTTTGCATCGGAGTATGAATTGTAAACCGTTTATCGAATTTCGGCAAAGCGGAAACCGCATCAATAATTAATTTTGTTGTCTGAAATTCTTGATACGCAAGTTCAGGATTCTGATGTAACAGATGGCGAAGTTCAATTGGACTTATCTGCAAAAAATTTTCTTTCTATAAATCGAAAGCTTTAGTAAGTGATTCAACCGCTTTTTGTTTGAACGAAGTTTCCATCAAACATGAAATTTTTATTTCCGACGTTGTAACAAGCTTTATCGGGATTTCTTGAAGTGCGCCGAAAAATTTTGAAGCGACACCACTGCTCGAACGCATGCCAACGCCAACTATAGATAACTTGCTATAGCCGGGATGATAAGAGATGTTCCATTTTTCCAAATCTTTTAAAGAATGATGCAATGCGCTTTCCACATCTTCTTTACTTTCATCAATAATGGAAAACGAAACCGTTAAACTGGCATCATCATCGATCACGGATATCATATCAACGTTTAAGCCTTCTTCGGCAACGTTATGAAAAATTTTATGGATCAATGTATAATCTTCCGGCAGGTGCGAAAGCGTAACCTGCGTTTGATTATCCATAATACTTAGTCCGGTTACAACCGGTTGTTCTATATTTTCTTTCACAATGTAACTCCCTTCTTCTTCTGAAAATGTTGCTGCGCAATAAAGCGTAATATCAAATTTTTTAGCTATTTCTACCGAGCGGCTGTGCAGCACTTTAGCTCCTAACGAAGCCATTTCGAGCATTTCATCATAGGTAACATATTTTAGTTTTTTTGCAGTTGGATGCAGACGCGGATCGCATGTATAAATTCCGTCAACATCGCTGTAAATTTCGCATGGTGCGTGCAAAGCAGCTGCAAGCGCAACGGCGGAAGTATCCGAGCCGCCGCGTCCCAGTGTTGTTAAATCGCCTTCTTCATTAACTCCTTGGAATCCAGCGATAGTAATTACTTCGTATTCTTGCAGCAGATCGAAAATTTTTTGCGATTTTATATTTTTAATTCTTGCTTCATTAAAATCTCCGGTGGTCATAATTTCAGCTTGAACAGCGTTCAGCGATTTACTTTTTATTTGCAATTCGTTTAACGCTATGGCTAAAAGAGAAATAGTAATCTGCTCACCGGTTGTTAAGAGCATATCTAATTCTCTCGGTTCCGGTTTAGCGGAAATTTCTTTTGCAAGTTTAATTAAGTTGTCAGTCGTTTTACCCATAGCGGAAACAACAACGACAAGTTTATTCCCTTGCAGAACTCGCTTCCGGATTTTTTCCGCGATGCATTTTATTTTATCAGTATCGGCAACCGAACTGCCGCCAAACTTTTGCACAACGATCTTCATTTATGCTTTCTTATTTATTCTTTATGATATCCAATGCTTATGTAACAATTGTACTCCGTTAATTAGTTCCTCTTTTACAATTAATAAAGAAATCCTAAACGCTGTGGTTGTGATTCCGAAAATTTTTATTTGATTCTCTTGAAGGAAACGAAGTGTTTTATGTAAAGTATTGTTGTCGGCGTTTAATCCTTCACCTATAAGCGATAATGCTCCAAGAGAATAATCAAAAGTTATGCTGCCGCCTAAATAGTTTTTTAATTCTTCTTCAATGTTCAGCCAACCGTAAACGTTTTTATAAGAGATAAGGAACGATGCGATTGTTTGCAACTCGTTTTCGTGAGTCGTACTAAAATTTAATTCTTTTAAAGCGATTTGTTTCTCTTTAAAATAATTCATCAGCCAATCAAATTGCTCTGTGCCGGCTTTTATTTGAATTCTGACAAGATCGCTCTCGTACACCACAGAAGTAATTCCTTTTGAAATACCGGGAGCTAATTTCCTTACGATGGTTTCTTTACCGGATTGAAAAGTGCTTCGCGCGTAAATAGCAATGTTGGCTTCTTTGGCAAATTGAACAGCCTGTGCGTTTAAAACTTTCGCTCCAGCAAAACTCATTTCCTGCATTTGCTGATAAGAAATTTCCGGAAGATGTTTTGCTTCTTTTACGATTGACGGATCAGTAGAATAAACACCGTCAACATCGGAATAAATTTCGCACCGCTCTGCATCCAAAGCAGCTGCAAGCGCTACTGCCGATGTATCGGAGCCGCCGCGCCCAAGTGTTGTTATATCGCGCTTGTAACTTACTCCTTGAAAACCTCCGACCACCACAACTTTTCCTTTTTCCAATTCATCTTGAATTCTGAAAGGACGAACTTCAATAACGCGTGCATCATTATGTCTGTCGTTTGTAATTATTCCGGCTTGCGAACCGGTAAGTGATATAGCATTAAGTCCTAATTCTTCAAGCGCAATACAAAGCAGCGACATGGTAATTCGTTCGCCGGTGCTAAGCAGCATATCCATTTCTCTATGTGGCGGCGTTTGAGAAATTTGCTGAGCTAATTCGATAAGTGAATTGGTAGTCTTTCCCATTGCGGATACGACCGCCACAACAGCAAAATCCTGTTTACAGACTTGAGCGATCATTTCAGCGATCTTTTTAATTTTCGTTACATCGGCAACACTGCTTCCGCCATATTTTTGAACGATGATCTTCACGATTACAAATTTCTCAATTCGTCAATCAGTTTGGTTTTTTCTTTTGTCTTTTCATCAACTTTTTTTAGAAGCTTTGCAGGCACACCCGCCATAACGCAGTAAGGCTCAACATCTTTTACAACAACAGAACCGGCAGCAATCACCGCACCTTTACCAATGCGAACGCCTTCGAGCACAACTGCATTTGCACCGATCAAAACATCATCTTCAACTACAACCGGGTCAGCGCTTGGCGGTTCAATCACTCCAGCGAGTACAGCACCGGCGCCGATGTGACAATTTTTCCCGACAATCGCTCGTCCGCCTACAACAACGTTCATATCGATCATCGTTTTTTCACCGATCACAGCGCCAATGTTTAACACGGCTCCCATCATGATTACGCAGTTATCACCAACGGCAACGTGTTCTCTAATTACGGCTCCCGGTTCGATTCGCGCATTGAATTTTGTCAAATCAGCTAAAGGAATGGCGGAGTTTCTTCTATCAATCTCAACGCGGTATTTTGTAATTGAATCTTTGTTGGCTTTATAAAATTTTTCAAACTCTTCCAACTCGCAAAAGAGAATTCCCGATTTATTCCCTCCGAAAAATTCAAGTGATTTAAAATTTACTTTGTCAAGTTTTCCTTGTAAATAAATTTTTGCCGGAGTTTTCTTTTTAGAAGAAGCGATATAATTTATAATTTCATACGAATCCATTGTAGTCCTCTTTTATTTGATTTGTCATTGGTCATCTGTCATTAGTCAATGTTTTTCAAATGACCATTGACGGTTGACTAATGACTATTCTCATTTATAACATCGGTGAAAGAATAAAATCCATTTTTCTTTTTCAGAAGAAATAAAGTTGAAAGTAAAATTCCTTCCGCAAAAGTTCTGCGCGAAGAAGCGGAATGAGAAATTGAAAGCACTTCGCCAAGTCCGCCGAAACTAATTGTGTGTTCGCCGAAAACATTTCCTAAACGCAGTGAAGAAATATTTACATTTTCTTTTTCCACTTCATTGCGGATCATTATTACCGTACCGGATGGTTTATCTTTTTTAAATCTGTGGTGCGTTTCCGAAATTTCAATATCCCAATCATCCACATATTTTTGAACTTCTTTCGTCAGTTTCAACAAAATCTGGATGCCGAGCGAGTAGTTGTAGCTTTGTACAACCGGAACGGTTTCAGCCAATGTTTTCAATTCTTCCATTTGTATGGAAGTTAATCCGGTTGTTGCAATAATTAATGGACAGTTAAATTTTTTTGCCAAAGCAATTGTGTTCTCAAAATTTTCCGGGAGAGAACAATCGATTAAAATTTGTGGAATATCTTTCTGCGTTTCGCCTTCTAATGAAAGCTCAAACACAAGCTGGAATTGCTGTTCTGCAAAAACATTTTGTACTTCTTTGCCAAGTTTTCCGGTGGAGCCGAGAAGTCCGTAATTAATATTTTTCATAATTCTCTAACTCTTTCAACAAAAGGTTTTCAGTACGTTCAGAAACCGGAGCCAGCGGCATGCGTAAAATATTTTTGCAAATACCGAGTTTACTCAACACAAATTTTAATGGTGAAGGACTTGTTTCTTCAAAAAGTAAATTGATCATTTTTAAATATTTCTGATTTAACGCTTGAGCTTTCTGTAAATCATTTTTCTGCATTGCTGTAGTAATTTCTTTCAATTCTTTTGGAAAAGCGTTTGAATAAACAGAAATTACTCCAACGCCGCCCAGAGCCATAATGGGAATTGTCTGATCATCGTTGCCGGAAATAACTTCAAATGATTGTTGTTTCATTGCAGACAGCCGCGCAATCTGAGAAATGTCTCCGCTGGCTTCTTTAATTGCCACAACATTTTTACACGATTCATTTATCTTAATAGCGGTTTCCGGCAGCAAATTCATGCCTGTGCGAGAGGGAACGTTGTACAAAATAATCGGAAGAGAAGTTCGTTCGGAAATATATTTGTAATGTTGAACCAAACTGCTTTGCGTTCCTTTATTATAATAGGGATTAACGATAAGCACGGCATCGATTTTATATTTTTCGGCAATCGCGTTCAGTTTAACAACTTTACTTGTGTCGTTCGATCCCGTTCCGATGACAATTTTGAGTTTGCTTTCGGCAGCTTCCATTGCTGTTTCAATTAGTTTTTCTCTTTCGTACTCATCAATAACAGGAGATTCTCCGGTTGTTCCAAGTACAATAACATAATCAATTCCGCCTTCAATTTGGCGGCGGATTAATTTTTTGTATGACTCAAAATCGATTGAAAAATCTTCATTAAACGGGGTCGCAAGTGCGGTCCCAACTCCTTCAAACATGGCTTTTTTCTCATTCGTTAATAATTAAAAATTTGTGCTATGGAAGCTACAGAAACTATGGTTGCAAAGATATTTATTTCAATTTAATAAACAAGTCATTCGCTAATTTCCACATTTTTTTTTAACTTTAAGCATTAAAAGAGTGTTGATAATTACTTGACAATAAGCGCTTTGTAGATTAAGTTACTTTATCAGTTTAAATGGAGTAATTCGATGAAATTCATATACACAAATTCCATCCGTAAAAATCTTTTTACAATTATTCTGCTCCTTTTCGGAGCAGTGTTATCAATGGTGAGCTGCCAATCTCCAAACGAACCGACAATAGACCAGGGGCCAACTGAAACCCTAGTTAACTTGACAATAGTTTCACCACAAGGCGGAGAAGTGTTAAAGTCCGGAGACGTTTTTAAAATAGAATGGCAGAGCAATACTTCTTCTAATGTGTCGATTCTATATACAACCGGCGGAACTCAATGGGATACGATTTCTTCCAGTTATCCTAATACCGGTTCATTTTATTGGTCGCCTATTCCGAGCAAAACTTCAAATAATTGTAAAATAAAAATCACCACAAAAGATAATCAGCCAGTCTCTAAAGAGTCAAATATTTTCAGCATTGAAAAAGATTCTACAATACAAAAAATATCCTTGATTTCTCCCAGCAATGGAGAAATTTTATTTGTCGATTCAAGTTATACCATCAAATGGACAAGTTCCGGTATTCAAGCACTCAAAATTGAATTGTCAATTGATAATGGACTTAATTGGAATACGATTTCTGCAACAACTCCGGCTGACACAGGGCAATTCAAATGGACAAAAATTCCTAATTTTGTTTCGAATACATGTAAATTGAAATTAACCGACGTTTCTGCCGATTCAATTTTTGCAATTACGAGCGGAAATTTTTCAATAAAAATTCCATCATATATCACAATAAAATCACCAAACGGCGGAGAAAAACTTCTCGGTGGCGGTGTTACAGGGATTAACTGGATCAGTTCTACGGTTGAGAATGTAAAAATTGAATATACAACCGATAATGGCATAAATTGGAACACGATTATTGGCACTACTCCGAGCGATGGCTATTATGAATGGTCGCCTGTACCGAATGTATCTTCAAATAATTGTAATATCAGAATTAGTGATGTTGTTAATAGTTTGGCATACGATGTCAGCGATAATTTATTTTCAATTTTCCCGGAACAGATACTTAAAATAACAAGTCCAAATGGAGGCGAAAAATTCTTTTCCGGTTCAGGCACTACAATTACTTGGATAACAACCTCTGTTGTCGTTAGTTCTGCAAACAATAAGACCTCCGAAATCCAAATTGCCAATGAAACAAATAAGAAATTTTCATCACGCACTTCTGTTATAAAAAAAGAGAAATCATTTTTAACAAATGACACAAAATCTCTTTCTTCAATCGCTAATGTAAAACTGGAATATTCTTCCAACGGTGGCTCTACATGGAACATCATAACACAAAGCACTTCGAATAACGGCTCATATTATTGGCAGTCCATTCCGGACATAAATTCTTCATTGTGTCTCGTAAAAGTTAGTGATGCAGAAGATGGATTGCCTTTTGATATTTCCGACAATCCTTTTATCATTTTTAACAAAGTAGAAAAAACTATTAAAGTTGCCATTCCAAATGGCGGAGAAAGTTGGAATGCCGGAACAGCACAAAACATCACATGGAATAGTTCCGGTGTTTCTTCCGTTAAGATTGATTATACTACTAATAATGGAGTAAGTTGGACTACTATTGATCAAAATACTCCGAGCGACGGATTTTTCGTTTGGAATTCAATACCAATGGTGGCTTCAACAAATTGTAAAATAAAAATAACCGATGCAGTAGATACAACAGCTTTCGATTTAAGCGATGAGGTTTTCACTATATCTCCGGAACCTTATGTGATAGTTCTATCACCAAACGGTGGAGAGACACTAACGTTTGGAACAAATCAAAAAATTACTTGGACTTCGGCAAACATCGGAAAAGTTAAAATTGATTACTCAACGAATAATGGAGCAAACTGGGTAGTGATCTCCGACAGCATAGAATCAACAGGTTCGTTCGATTGGATAGTTCCGAATGTGAATTCAAATCTCTGCCGTATAAGAATAAGTGATGCATCAGACGGAGTACCGTTTGATATATCGGATGCAGATTTTGCGATAAGTAATCAAATTAAAAGAGAGGTTAAAGTAAGTAGTCCAAATGGCGGGGAAGTTTTTTCAGCCGGAACAAGTCAAGACATAACTTGGACAAGTAACGGAATAAGTAAAGTAAAAATAGAATATACAACGGACAATGGCATAAAGTGGTCGGTAATTGTAGACAGTACCGAAGCGGATGGATCATATCAATGGTCACCGGTACCTAACATCTCATCATCACAATGTAAGATTAAAATTACGGATAAAGACGGAACCACAAGTGATGCCAGTGACGCAGTCTTTTCAATTAAACCGATTCAATCAGTAAAAGTCACCTATCCGAATAACGGAGAAGTATTTACAGCGGGAGACCCGGTAGTTATCAGATGGGAATCAACGGGTATAGAGAATGTGGGAATAGATTATACGGTTAATAACGGATTGAAGGAAGAAGATTGGTTTGTGTTGGTAAGCAGCACACCGAGTGACGGAGAATATGAAACAGGATTTTCAATTCCGTCAAATCTGTATCGTATCAGGATAAAAGATATCTCAGACGGCACCCCGATGGATGCTTCTGACGGAACATTTACAGTTCTGCCACAGCCGACGATAACAGTAACGGCGCCAAATGGCGGAGAAAATTTAGTGAGTGGTAACAAAACAAATATTACCTGGGTTTCAACTTACCTTGATTCTGTAAAGCTTGAATACACAACCAATAACGGCGCAAGCTGGGTTGGTATAGCGTCATCAACACCATCAGACGGACTGTATGAATGGTCAGTCCCTGCAGTATCATCTGCGTTGTGTAAAATAAGAATAAGTGATGCAAAAGATAATGCACCGTCTGATCTATCAGATAATAATTTCAAGATCAGTCAAAGCCAGCAAAGAGTTACCATCACTTCACCAAACGGCGGAGAGAAATGGGAAGCTGGTTCATCTCAAAATATCACCTGGACGAGCGATGCCGTTCAAGCGGTTAAGATAGAATATACCATAGATAACGGAGTAAACTGGACTACGTTAGTTGCATCCACACCAAGTACGGGATTTTACAATTGGAATCCAATACCCAAAACACCTTCATCGAATTGTAAAATAAGAATAACCGATGTTGCTAATCTTTATTCTGATATGAGCGACGAAGTTTTTTCAATTACTCCAGAAGCCAATATCAAAGTTCTGTCACCGAATGGTGGAGAGACACTGACGTTTGGAACGAGTCAAAAAATAACTTGGACATCTACAAACATCAGAAAAGTTAAAATAGATTACACAATAAACAATGGAGCAGAGTGGGTCGTTATTACTGACAGCATAGAGTCCACAGGAACATTCGATTGGACGGTTCCGAATGTGAATTCAAATCTCTGCGGCATAAGAGTAAGTAATGCATCAGACGGAGTGCCGTTTGATATATCGGATGCAGATTTTGCAATAAGTAATCAAATTAAAAAAGAGGTAAGAGTTATAACTCCAAACGGTGGAGAAATCTTTTCAGGTGGAACAAGTCAAGACATAACTTGGACAAGTAACGGAATAACGAAAGTAAAAATAGAATATACAACGGACAATGGAATAAAGTGGGCAGTAGTTGCAGACAGCACCGAAGCGGACGGATCGTATCAATGGTCACCGGTACCGAATATCTCAACATCACAATGTAAGATAAAAATTACGGATAAAGACGGAACCACAAGTGATGCCAGTGACGCAGTCTTTTCAATCAAACCGATTCAATCAGTAAAAGTCACCTATCCGAATAACGGAGAAGTATTCACAGCGGGAGACCCGGTAGTTATCAGATGGGAATCAACCGGTATAGAGAATGTTGGAATAGATTATACAATCAACAACGGTTTGGTTGAAGAAGATTGGTTTGTGTTGGTAAGCAGCACACCGAGTGACGGAGAATATGAAACAGGATTTTCAATTCCGTCAAATCTGTATCGTATCAGAATAAAAGATATCTCAGACGGCACCCCGATGGATGCTTCTGACGGAACATTTACAGTTCTGCCACAGCCGACGATAACAGTAACGGCGCCAAATGGCGGAGAAAATTTAGTGAGCGGTAACAAAACAAATATTACCTGGGTTTCTACATACATTGAATCAGTAAAACTTGAATATACAACCAATAACGGTGCAAACTGGGTTGAAATAGCGGCGTCAACGCCGTCTAACGGACTGTATGAATGGTCAGTCCCTGTAGTATCATCAGCGTTGTGTAAAATAAGAATAAGCGATGCAAAAGATAATGCACCGTCTGATTTATCAGATAATAATTTCAAAATCAGTCAAAGCCAGCAGAGAGTTACCATCACCTCACCAAACGGTGGTGAGCAATGGGAAGCAGGTTCATCACATAATATCACCTGGACCAGCGATGCCGTTCAAGCGGTTAAGATAGAATATACTATTAATAACGGAGTAAGCTGGGATATACTAACAACTTCGACCCCAAGTACCGGATTTTACAATTGGAATCAAATTCCCAAAACACCATCAACAAATTGTAAAATAAGAATAACCGATGTTGCTAATCTTTTTTCTGATATGAGTGACGACTTTTTTACAATTACTCCGGAACCCAGTATCATAATTCTATCCCCGAACGGTAGAGAAAATTTGCTAAGCGGAAATCAATATGAAATTCGTTGGAGTTCTGTGAGTGTTGCCAATGTTAACATAGATTATTCAAATAACAATGGTGCTAACTGGTCACAGATTGTAACAAATACTCCGAGCAGCGGTTCGCATTTCTGGACCGTTCCGAACGAAAATACTGAACAAGGAAGAATAAGAATTAGTGACGTTGATGGGACGCCTTCCGATACTTCCGATGCCAATTTCTCAATTTATAAAAACAAAGTCTTACGATTAGTATTCCCGAACGGAGGAGAAGATATAAACACTTATTCAAAACCTGATACAGTTATTGTCTGGACATCCGTGAGTATTGCAAACGTTAGACTAGAGTATTCGTTGGACAATGGATATTCGTGGACGCAAATTATTGCTTCCACTCCCTCAACGGGTTCATTCAGATGGACGCTTCCTACACAGACTTCTACATTAGCGAGAATAAGGGTTTACGATGTTTCCGATCCGGCGACTTATAATGATATGAGCGATTCTTATTTCTCTTTGAATTCTGTTCCAGTCTCTAATGTTCGGATTGATAATCCAAATGGTAGTGAAAAATCTTCTTCCGAAAAAATAATCTCATGGGAAGGTTCAACACACCTTAAACGGGTTAAGTTGGAATATTCATTGGATAGCGGAAAAAACTGGATTATGATTGAAGATAATTATTCAAGTACCAAAGGCTCGAATAAATTTACTTGGAAATA
>JALNWB010000067.1 GCA_023231105.1 Ignavibacteriaceae bacterium
ATCATAATGCTGATGAAAAACTAATTACAAAATTATTTGTTTTCTGCTTGCTTAAACGCCAGGTAAAATCAAGTCTCATTATTGATAAAATATTTCCGATTCCACAACCCACTTCGTAGTAATTGTCGGTTTGCTGTTGAGTAACGATCGTTGGATTTATTTTATCCCCTTGCAGTAAAGCCCAGTTGCAAAAAAACAACAAATCATATTTAGTTTGTTTGAAGAAAGGGATCCCTAACAGATTGAATACAGTATTCTTAAAATTATTTTCTACAAAAAAAGCAAAATACTTATCTCCCAAATATTCATCAGAGGATATTGTTCTAAACAAAGATTGACTTCCGAATGTACCGTAGTTACCGGGCAAATGGAATTTAAACTGATTAATCCTTTCTCCCAATAATACCCCGCCTTTCAAAAATAAATTTAGATTAACGTATGGAAGCATTTTCTGAAAACGATTTATATCTAAATGTATCTGATGAAAAGAGAAATCACTCTTCAATGCTCTTAAACTATAAATATAATCTAACCGTAATGCTGTAAAATTGTTCGAATAATCCGGAGTCTTCGTAAATCCCAGATCATAGTACTTTAAGTCTTTGTATTCTAAAGAAAATGTTAGAGCATTTATTTTGCCGCTGCTTATTAAAAAAGAAGGATTGTACTGTTTCCCTTTATTAAAAAGCGACCACGACGTATTATTGTTTGCCGCCGCATGTCTTTCACTAGAAACAGATATGCTCGAATTTATATAATCATTAAATAAAATAGTAAAACCGGCGTTAAATCCTTTTGTATAAAAATAATCGGCATAATCATTTTTAATAAAAATTGACTGGTACGTAATATCAAAAACATGATATTCATAAAACTTATCAACTATAGCTAATCGATCGAATATTTCAACAAATGGAGAGAAGATATTATTAAACAAACTATAATTTATAAAAGTATAATATTTGAACTCCTTATCGTTAATTCCATAACCCAAACTTAATTTGAACGTAGCTGGTTCAAACTCCTTCTTGCTGTCAAGACCGAATCCTAAATAATTCCCCTCCACACGGTTAAAATGATAAAAGTCATTAAAATTTGTAATTGGCAAAGTGTTAAAAGCGGTATATATCTTAGGCAAACCAACCGCAATACTTGTAAGAAAATTTGCATTTGTCACAATACTGTCTATCCTTCGTACTTCTGCGTTTTCTTCCCTCGTAAGTGGGATTGTCTGTTTTATTTGCCAAAGACTGTCTGTTTTAACCGAAGAGAGGACTGATTGTTTTAATATGTATTTATCAAATTTATATGAAAAGGTAGAATCATTTATTTTATAATCGGAAATAAGACTTGTTTGATTAAAATAGACCGGTGGTATTCCTGGTATCCCTATATTAACTTCCGAACCATAAAAAACCTCTACCGGTAACCAAAACATATTATCATATTGTCTGAATTTCTCTTTAATAATTATCTTTTGTCTATCTTTGGTAATGATATTCATCTCTCCGGAGAGTTCTACAGCCGCAACGGTAAAAGCATTATCAACAATACTTATTTTACCAGTAAATAACGGAAGGTTATTGTTTTTGGGAGCGAACTCCAAATTAAATACTCTTTGATTCGATAAATATGATGTGTCGATAATAACGTAAGAATAATAATCCAACGCTTTGGTACTCAAAGGCGAAATTATTCTTTCATTGTCCAAAGTTAAATGTTCTTCCAACACATTTGGAATTTTACCAATTGAAAAAATATTGTTCGCTTCGGTTATGTTTTGGGTTTGATTTTTTGCCAGTATCACTTCCTGGAATTTATCTGGATATTGATAATAACCTTTTGATAATGTTTGTAATACACCCCCGTAACGAAGTGAATCATCGGATGGAACTAATAATACGGTTTTAGTATAAGCGTCATAAATATAATTTCTTATTTTTTTTAAATACTCCATCTTATTAGCGATTACTTCCCTTATGATCTTTTCAACTTCACTTATCTCAATAGCGTAGATGATCACTTCAGGTAGTTCTATAGAATTTGACTTCAAAATAATGTTCTTTGCAAGAAGTTCTCCTTTGCCAATAGTTAAATCCAGTGTATCACTGATAAATCCTACATAGGAGAAAATGATGGTATTTGAACCCTCGCTTAATTTAATGATGTAACGACCATCAAGATTTGCAGCAGTACCGGTATTGGTATTCTTCAGATGAATATTTACGCCCGGTAAGCTTCTCATCTGTTCATCATAAACAAAGCCGTTAAGCTGTTGGGCTTGTGTATTGGAAAAACAAAGGAAGAAATAAAGTATAAGGGAAATATAAATCCGTTTTTTCATAGTTTTATTTGAAAACATTTCTAAATAATTTTGCTCTCCGTATCACAGATTATTAATCTGTGATACAAAAAGTTTAGAAGAAAGAGAACATTATTCACACCCCGCTCTACTATTTTTCAAACGCATCGATATCTTTTGTCTTGGCAAAACTACTAACGTCAATTAATTCTTTTCTATTAAATGGTTGGGTTATTTGAACTGTATGTTCTCCAAAAGTTAATTCGTCTGTTTATATATTCCCACTGTTCCATCCATCAACCATCAAACATCCTCCATCAACCATCTTGCATCGCAACTTGCCGCGCTATGGGTTCATCAATTTAATTTAGTTCCCAAACTTTTAAGAAACTCTTCGGCAGTTAAAACATCTATTTTACTTCGTTTATAATCGGTTTTATTCCTTGTGAGAATAAGTTTAATACCGTTATTAACCGCTGTGAAATATTGAATTGCATCTTCAAAGTCATTGAATTCTGAATTTAGTGATTGTTCAATTACTCTTTCATCTATCGGTAAAATATTTATTAGAGCCTTGAGTTTTCTTAGACTTTTTAATGCCGATAAATTTGAGGCTTGTTTCTTTAGAAGATAGTGGAGATTTGCGAATATGAGCGGAGATGTATAAGCAATAACTTCTTCTTGATCTATCAATGTGAATAGCCTTGCTGCGTGAATATAGTGCGGTTCTCTTTGAGCAAGTAAATCTAAGATGATGTCTGAATCAACAAAAAGTTTAATCATTTGGAGTATTTCTCTTCGATATGCTTTCCATAAACTTTTTTAACATTAATATTGTCCGGTAATTTGATAATCCCGGAGAGTTCAAGAACATTTGGTGATATTTCTATTTCCGTAATGCTCTCTTTATCAGCTATCAGATTAAAATACTTTTCAACCATCACCGAAAGACTTTGTTTGTTTTTCTGAGCATATTTTTTTGCTCGATCGATGACGCGTTTATTAAGCTTTAGTGTTAGTTTGGTATTCATATAGCTCCAATTAAATAATACGTAATTATTTTTACGATAAAATACGTATCATAAACTATATATTCAAGTTCGATCTTTTAACTATAGAACAACATTGTTTTTAGTCCACCTCCCGCCTTAAATCATCCCTCAACCATCAAACATCAAACATCATCCATCCTCAAGCCATGCAGCCGGCTGAAAGAACTTTTTGAATGATTTTATTATGCAGCTTTGGGCGATGGTCCGTAATTATTTTCACCGGGGTTTCCATCTGTACATAAAAGCACTAACAACCATATACCGCCAATAAGCGGAATTAAGGAAATAAAGAACCAGCCTCCGCTCTTTCCAACATCGTGCAGTCTTCTTACTAAAACTGCAAGGCTTGGAATAATTAGCGCCAACATATAAAGCATATAGATAACGAAATATGTGCCGACAATAAAATCGACAATTATTGCTGCTATGCTAAATAGAATACTAAATAGACCGAACATCCAATATTCTTTCCGTCTTGCTCTTCCTTTGAAATTAGCATAGTTGTCTTTTACAACTTTTAGAAACCATTCCATAGCACTGTTCTCCTTTTAGTCCCTTGTTTTTCCGGTTAGACGATTTAAGGGACATACAACCGTCTAACGCATATGTTTTTATAGCCACCGCTTAAGTTCAGCAATGCAACTTTGAAAACTAACGCCAATAATTTTAAAAACATTTTCTTACAGCTTACTTTTAAGTGCAACTAATTTTTATTTACTAAAACATTTATTTAACAGAACTACTTTGAACAAGTAACTTTACACGGAAGAACAAAACCAATAAATACACAAATACCGAAAGCGAATACGGCGCCCGCTTGATTGGCGGTTTATGTTGTTTATCTAATCGGCAGCCCATCTGTATTCAAAATCCTCATTTTGCAACTGAAAAGTATTCGACAGTTTGGTTCTGATTTCTTGTCCTCCAGGAATCATTGGAAGCATATTGTAATAATTCCTAATAGCAAAGTTTATTCCAGCCAAACAAGTTTTAGCTTTAATCCAATTCTGAGGACTGAATACTCTGTTTTGTGGTTGGGACTCATTCGCGGCAGCTTCAAGAGCCATATTTAAACTAATTCCACTTATCTTAACAATTTCATCGACCATATTTTCGGATTCTGCTCTTTCCCAACATCGAAACGGATTAGGCACACGATCAGACTGATTATTTGAGATAGAGAAACACATTGAGATAGCATATAAATGATGATATGGTGCGTATGCTTTCATTGCCAACAGAGTTTCATTTAAATTAAGCGGGTTTTCTTTTGTCCAAGCTTTTTGTATTGCTTGCATCCATTTATTTAGAGCTTGGGCATTCTCAGGTTTATACTCTCTTTTAAAGAGTTGTTCAAAATATTTATCAAATATTTTTGTTTCACTATACGAGATGTTAGGTCTTTGCGAATGCCAGGCGATTAAATATTTTCCTAAATCAGAAAGGTCAAGAACGAAAGATTTATTTTTATCGGCTTGCGCACTTTCTCCACGTTTTGTTATAAAGTAGCCGCTTGGATATTTTTGTTCAAAAAGTTTTTTAAGATTTAGCACTCTTTTATCATTACTTCTCAAATCTCTTGGTTTAACAGCACTTTGAGAATTAGTGTTAATGCTTATCCTATCGGCTCTTTCTCTTTGAGGAATTTCATAAAATCTAAATAGAACAGATGTATCATCAAGTTTTTTGACTTGCTCACTGCAACTTAAAATGGTATTTAATGATTGACAACCATTTACAACACTAAGACCACGCAAAGTTAATTTGTGGTCCGAGAACTCCAACTTATTACATATGGCAGTAATGCCATTATGAAAAAAGAAAAAGTCACGATGCTTGTCACCATAAATCGTGTTTTTTATTCCTTTGTTAACGGTGTTATTTAATCCAAGACTTTGACGAACATTTTTCTGAAATAATGTCCCATCTTTTATTCCAGGAATTTTTATTGTTTCCTTTAATGGAACTACGGCTAAAACCGCTTGAGTGCCAGAGATTGATACTGGTAAAAAATGACCATCTGTTAAATCTATTGTGTGGTTTATTGAAGGATTTTCCCTCTCCAATGCTAAATCATATCTGCGAACTAACTCATCACTATCAATGACTGTAATAGAACAAACAACATCATCTTTTTCTGAAAGTTCGGCTAATTGTTTTTGAAAAATTGCTAAATCTTTATTAGCCGATGAAGTTAAACCAGAAGTGGTGATTAATTCAAAAGTAATCTCATAGTCATCTTCTAATGCTTTCGCTAATTCTGATAATTTGCGCTTTAGTTTATTGTTCCCAACTTCTTGTAATTTAATTAAGTCTCTTATTTGTATCCACGATGACAATACTTCACGCAAAGGTTCTGCATCAACAGATTCACTATTGATGAATTTGCCTTGGATAATAAATATTGTCGATTTATCATCATCAATAAAGATTGCGTCAATTTGCTTATCATCGGCGCCATCTGTTATATCGTCCTTTGCCTCGTTCCTATCGCGTAAATGGATATTTCTCAAATACCAAGCAACAAATCTTTGTCCATCATTAGGATAATTTTGTTGATAATAATCTTGTTTGATTTCTCCTAATATTTTGGAATACATTTATTAATCTCCACATTTATGAATACAACATAACGGCGTGTTATGTTAAAATCCAACACTGCCGTATTAATTATTTAAAGATTTCCATTCTCGTTTTATGTTAGTAAAATGAACCATTTAATTATTAAAAATCTCCGCACCCAAAGTAACGGAGTTGTGCTGAACAATAAAAACAAAGAACATTTTATCCAAGCACCCGCATTTGTGGGATGTCAGTGATATTTATTTTTATTTTGACTCTTTACGTATTAAAGATGTTATGTGCTACAATAGTTTCTTATCATCTTATAATGACCAGCTCTTTTTATCAGAACCATAATACATACTGTTCACAACTGTTTTATTCTGATGGATAATAGAACTCATTATAGGAAATATTTGAACAATTGACTTAATAAGGCCTTGGAAATAAATACTGCGAAATATTCTCCTACGCATTTTAGAACCAGTAAAAAAGCCATTATAAATATGCTTTATCTTAAAGTGATACCAGAAATAAAATTTAATTAATTCCTTCTCTAAAGAACGCTGATTACTAGAGTTACCAAAAAATGTCATAAAATTATAATTTTCATAGTTACCGTCTAGATTATACCGTTCAGTAAGTTCGTTAAATGATTTTGTCCATGGATAGGGTGTTGTCCAAAAATAACATATAAAATCAGCATTAAGATTAGGAACTTCTCTAAGGGTCTGGAAAAATTCAGATTCATCATTATTCCAGCCTAACATTATATCTACCATCGCAATCATTCCGTTAACTTTAACCAGCTGAATAGCGTCGTGTATTTCCTCAAACTTTTGTTCTTTAGCTACGTCATTGAGCGTTTTATTGTTGGTAAATTCCGCTCCAAATAGAATTATCATAAAACCAGCGGCTCTATATTTAGACATAATATTTTTATCTCTTTGAACATCCTTAACGCGAGCACAAGTAGCAAAGTATGCACCTTTTAATTTTTTGCTAATTATTTCATTCAACACTTCTTCCCAAAGTTCAGAATCAATCTGAGGGGCTTCATCCGCAAGAAGAAAATAACGTATCCCATATGTCTTATAAAGCATTTCAATTTCATCAGCAAATACTTTTGGAGAGCAAGAATGCCATGAGTTCCAAAATTTCCATTGCGAACAGTAACTACATTTTTGCACACAACCTCTGGAAAATTGAACAACTGCACTTAAATCTCCGGTAAAGTGATTTCTATATTTATTCCAATCCGGAATAAGTTCGTATGCCGGTCTATATTTGTTAACATCAGTTACTTCTTGTGCCATATCATTAACAACAATATCATCTTTTCTCCAAACTAGATTTGGAATCTGTGATAAATCATCTCCTTTCTCTAAAGCATCCAATAATAAAGTAAGTGTTTCTTCACATTCATATCTGAGAATATAATCTACTTCAATATGATGAGACATAATTTCTTGAAACATGAAGGTTGCATGGATACCACCCATGAGTGTTAAAAGTTTTGGATTTCTTTGTTTACAATAATGGATTACTCGGATTGCTTCACTGACAAGATGTGTTCTGGCTGCAACTCCAATAATATCAGGAGAATATAAATCAAAAATAGAGTCACATTCATTGTACTTAATATTATCGATTGTTAGATCCAAGTATTTTACTTCATGCCCATTTTTAACAGCAGCCGATGCAATAAATAGAGGGCCCAAATTCATAAGTGGTCCTTGAATAGCTTCCATTCCTCCACAATGATAATTTGGGACAATTAATAACAGTTTCATAGAATCATTCCTATATAATACTTTCGTTATATTTCAAAAATTGCATTTGGTCGTTGCGCCAACTTAACACTAATTGGTCAACGCAAATAATATCAAGAGAGCTTGGGAACATATAATAAATATTATTACAAGCCAGTATCCCCAATATAAATTTGGTGTAACTTCCATTTTTAATTTTTCCGCAACCTTAATTTCAGCATGAAATATATTTTTTGCCATTTTTTTAAAATATCCTATTGCAAAAAAAGCTAAGAAATTAGTTACTGTCATGAAGGCTATTACTGGATATTTTGAATTAGTTCCATCCCTAAAAAATAGTTTCTCCAGAACAAAACCGGTTAGACCTAGATATATGGCTAAAGCTTGAATATATTTTGCCATTATTGATCTTCGTTCTTCGAGGATTATTTTATATAGTTCTATTGTGTTTTTGTAATCATCATTTGGGGATGACTTATTCTCATTTGTAGTTTTCAATGGTTTCGTCTGGGACATATCTTATTCCTTAATATATAATTAACATGATATTCGAAGCACATAACGGAATGTCATGTTAAATAGCAACACTGTCGTATTAATTATTTATAGATTTCCGCCTTCGTTTTACGTTGGTAAAACGAACCATTTAATTATTAAAAATCTCCACACCCAAAATGACGAAATTACTATCCTCTAAAATCGGGATATACTTCCTCCAGCATTTACAAAAACAAACCAAACGTTTTGGATTCACCTTTACTCAGCAATTGGAGTGAGGTCATTAGTATTGGCTTTTTAGTTGGTTTCACTACTTACCGGCATTATTTGCTGCTTCTTCGATTCTTGTGCTTAGTGTTTCGTGGTCAATATATTTATAAACTTTGTAATTATTCGCAGTTAGTTTATATGGTGTTTCACCAGCAGAATCGGTTGCGCCATCTTTGTCCTTTAAATGAAATATCTGAATACCAACAATTCCATTCCCTCTTTTTATAGATTGTTCTATTTCATAATTGATGAATTTCCTTCCAGCTGTTTTTTCACCAATACAAACTACCGTAACACTGGTATTCTCAAGACCTTTATCAATCAATTTTTTTATTTCGTCATCACCTTTCTTTTTAGCTTCTTCCCAAAGTGATGCATCTTGAAATCCAGCTGCTGCACAACCAGTAATATTTGGAATACTTCTAATTTGATTTACTCGCCAAATATCTCTTTGATAGTGAAAACTGAAAAATACTCTACGTGCCATTATAATTCTCCTTAATTATTTAAGATATTCTTTTGTTTCGGAATCAATTATTTGAATAACTGCTTCGATAATCTCTTTTGTGTTTTGTGAGTTTTGCAAAACTTTTAAATATTTTTTTAAATATGGATACTTTTTAATGTCTTTTTTGATATCATCAAATATTTTTCTTGCGACGAATCCAGTTGAACTGATAGGAATTATAATAAGTCCTTTTCCCTTTGCAATTTCAAATTCACGATATACACCGTTAGCTTCAATGATTTTAGCATCTTCTCTCTTTTTGTTTCCAAACAAAAAAATTGCAATTCCACATTTAGATATCATTTCCTGGCGATATGACTCCCATAATTCAGGTAATTGTATTCCACCGCTCGCAATTTGTGGAAATGGTTTTAATTCTAAATATTCTGCGGAATTACCAAATTTCGATTTATATATTTCTGATAAAGCTCCGTTTATAACTATGCTACCAACTCCAATACCAAAACCAGAAACAATTTTGAATTCTTCTTTAATTAAAATCGCAGATAATCTATGCATAAGTTCAATAGCATCTTTATTTTCCCAATCGCCATAAACTTCTGCACTTCCAGATATAAATATTTTATTTAAATGATAAAGCTTTTCTAAGTCTGCCAGTATTTCATCAATTTCATCATATCCGTCAACTAAAACAGAAAAAATTGAATACCTTTTTAAATCATTAATACGCAATTCTTGTTTAACTTGTGCATATTTATATTCTTTCAGACTATGATAATCTTTTCTTGCAACTCTTCTAAAAAAAGCAAAATGCTCTCTAGTATTTTCGCCTAATAAAATTCTTATCCTGCTTAGTATATATTCAAGATTTGGATCCTCGAAACTAAAACCAATGAATAAAAAGGTTTTTGTAATTAAATCTCCTTGTAAGGTTGTTGTAAATAATTGTCGATTTAAGTTGTATGATTCATAATCATCTTTTGTAACAACTGCGGAACTAGGATGATTTACATCCCCGTGCATTTTATAAACAATTACATCTGTTTTGGGTTTATTGGTCGCCAGATTTTCTCTAGTAATTTTTACATCAATATTTTTGTTCGCTTTTATTAATGACTCTTCTATTAATGGGTCATAGTTTGTAGTCCAATACCATTTTATTGGTAATCTTGAAAGCAAGATATGTTTATTATTTAATTGAATATTTCTGGTAAAATGTTCTATAATTTCTTGATTTATTGTTGCTCTACTTTTCCGTTCATTTTTATGATATTGTGCTACTGCAATTAAATCAGTTTCCTTTTCTATATCTAATCCAATATCCTCTGCGATATCCTTCAACAATTGCTTCCAATTCACCAATCCACTTTCTACTGATAAACCAGCACCAGCAAATACAGCAGCATTTTTATCTAACAATGCTTTTAAATATTTCTTTTTGAATTCCCTTTGAGTAATCATTTTTTATATAAGTTTTATTCTTGAATTTTAATCAGCTAACTATTAAGTATTTTATCCGTAAATGAGCTAAATATTAGAATGATGAGGACCATAAAATCTACTCATTCTTTCTCTTCCTTAAAGGATGTCAACCTCCCCCTCCATTATCATCCTCAAAAAGTTCTAGCTCCTCCTTAGCGAATCAGTAGTCAGTTTTCATCCATCGACAAATGACTCCTGATTCGCCGCGGCGAACTGACTTCCACTTTTAACTTTCAACTTTTTACTTTCTACTGCCCTACCGGCGGTTCCTGTGGCGGCTCTTTCTCCTTCCCTTTGCTCTGCGGCCAGGGAGAATCAAACAACTTCAGAGTAACCGGGTCGTCTTTATACTCTTCCCTTCCCGTTTCATTAATTTCGTTTATTGTGTCTTGCAATTTTTTATGCGCAAGTTGTCTATTAACTGTATATGATTCGCTGCTTCCATCCATCAAATTATATTCTGCGGAGATGGTTTCAAGCTCAGCTTTTAAAGTCTCCCCTTTCTGCTTAAGATTAGCAGGAGCTCTTTTAGCAATAAGCTCGGTATTGTATTTATCAATAATTGTAAAAGCCGCCGGAAGCAAATTTATCATTTTTGCCGCGTCTTCCTTTGCCGGACTTAAATTTGCAGGGAACTCCTTCACCTGCGGGGAATCACCTTTAAATGTCCTCTTTAAAGCAACCTGAACCTTCTTCAACCAATCATAACACTCCTCACACTTTTTCTTTACCTGAGCAAGCTTTTCAGCGTTCTCTTTTAAAACCTGATCTGCGGTCTTAAAATTTTTAGCAATTTCAATATTAGCAGCAAACTCCTCAAAATACTCCGCCGTTAAACCTGCGGCGGCAAGTTTTTCAAGTCCCTTTTTAATTTTGTAAGCTGTACTTGCAATCGTAAACAACTTAGTTCTCGAAACCGGGATACCATTAAATTTTTCAGCCATAACGCACCTCTTCTTTAGTTTATTTTTGTTATTTATTGAATTTTATTATCAGCCGGGATTAATTAACTTCCATTCATCCATCCACCCATTCATCCATGCATGGTTGAATAGTATCCTCGGTTAAATTGTTGTTTTTTTTGTCAAGAAATTTTTCTAGGATTTCTACTTTATCTTTTTTTTAATACAATATCAAAAAACATTGAATCCCGACGGGATTCTTTTTTGAGTTTTGTTCTTTTGTTACAAATATTAAATCCCTACGGGATTTCTACAACCCGCCTAGCGGGTTGAATCTTTGTAACAAATAAACCCACCAACAACTAACATTCCCATCGGGAATGAATGTTTCTTATCTCCAAAGAATCCTTTCTGTGAGCAAATAAACTTTGGTTGTCGGCTACGCCGCGCTAAGTTTGTATGATCGAATGAAAAACAATAACATAAATTATATTCATTCATCCAATCACTCTGGATTTTATCACTTCTCTTTACTATTCACGTTCACTCACCGAACCTCCTTTAATTGCAGTTCTATTAACCCATCAATAAAGATCTTAGGTTAAAACCGAATAAAGTTCGTTTATTAATCATTTTAGCACTATTTTGTTCAAAGAATAGTCTTTTCCCCTTACCCGGAGTCTTCAAAAACCCGCTAAAAGCCCTTTTCTGCGTACTTAGAGCGTCCGGAAACGCACTTAGAGGTTTAACTTTTCACTTTAGAGCGTTTGGAAAATGACTTAGAGCCCTAACTTTTCACTTCAGAGCGTTGGCAAAACGACTAAGAGCCTTAACTTTTCACTTTAGAGCGTTGGGGAAATGACTAAGAGCGTCAACTTTTCACTTTAGAACGTTGGGAAAATGACTAAGAGTCTTAACTTTTCAACTAAGAGCGCCGCGGGGAAATGACTAAGAGCCCTAACTTTTCTACAGAGAGTGAATAAGATTGTTAGTAAAACTCAACCATAGCGGACTGCACAAAATCGATGACACGTTTACTTGGGGTATTATTTTAGAAATTTGCCAATGACTTTTGTCATCATTAAAAAAATTCTGACTATTGACCATTGATTCGCCGCGGCGAACTGACTTTTTCCACAAACTAACACTCAGAGTTTTGTAACGAGTTTTCAAGGGTATTTTTTTAATGATGAAAATAAGAAGTGATTTTAAGAAGAAGTAAAAGATGAAATATTTTGATCCAACCATTCGGTCAATCAAACATTCAACTTTATCGGGAGATGTTTCTGTCTTTCCGAAATGAGTAACCTTAGTCCCATTACATCATCCGTCAAACATTATACATCAACCATATAGAAGGAATCTTCCCTTTTAAGCAAAATAAAATATCTAATTTAATAAAAGCTTAGCGCCACCAATGTTGAGCGAGAAATACGACCCTAGCCTTTTCCGAACCTTAAGACTTTGCTAAAAGGTACTTCAGAAAAATAAGCTACAAATTCCATCAACTAAAAAAAACAACCGGGAAAGATTCAACTATTCAAAGAACATCCCCGACCAGTCGGGGAGCCAATAACTTTTGCTGTTGTAAACATAAAAAGGAAATATTATTTATGCAAGAACTATTTTCATTTAACAACAATTTCTTTTTAATTTGTTGCACGCTTAAAAACCGCTAAAAACCTCCGGGGTTTCCAAAACCTTTGCGGTTTGAATGTTTATCAACCCGTGTTATTAACGTATTGAAATACTCGTATCACAGAATATTATTCTGTGATACAATTTTATTTCATTTTGATAACATGTTGAACTATCACGCATAAGGTGAGTTATTAAGTCATGTTACACAAAACTTTTCAGTATTAACCCCGCCATTCATGGCGGGGAAGAAACAACTGCAGACAGTCTAGGCTTTAGCCACTATTTGTGCTACTAATGGGCTAAAGCCCAAATGTTTTGCTACATTTTAATCCCCTGCCTGCCTGCTGCAGGCAGGCATAAATGCCAGGGTTACTCGATAAATTGGTATGAGTAAGATAATTTATTAACGTATTCGAATACTCGTAACACAGAATATTATTCTGTGTTACAATGATACAATTTTATTTCATTTTGATAACATGTTGAACTATCACGCATAAGGTGAGTTATTAAGTCATGTTACGCAAAAATATATTTTGGCGTTAAATTCTGTAACGCAGACTTAAGTCTGCGCTACGGAATTACAAAACGAATTTGATTTATGCATAAGGCGAGTTATTAAGGTAAGCCGTTACCCTTTCAATTAAAACCGGAATAAACGCATACATTTCCTTATCACGGATACGGATGCCGGAAGCGTTTCGATGTCCGCCGCCGCCATACTCAGCGGCAATTTTCTGCACACTGATCTCCCCTTTTGAACGAAGGCTGACTTTGAATCCTTCATTCAATTCCATAAATTTCAAAGCAACCTGAACGCTATCGATAGTAAGACAAAGGTTTACAAATCCATCAGTATCGGCTTCATCAGCGCCGCTTCTTTCCATTGCTTCCTTTGTAATTATCATTACCGCTATATCATTTTTATCGCCATGCAATTTTAATGATTGGATAGCATCACCAAGTAATTTTATTTTCCCGATGCGGCTTGTATCATAAACTTTTGTATAAACATCATTTGGTTTAACTCCGGCGTTAAGTAAGTCTGCCGCAATAAAATGGATATCCGCAGTAGTTCTGTCAAAGCGGAAAGAACCTGTGTCCGTCATAATAGCAGCGTATAATGGTTCCGCAATTGAAAGATCAATTTCTACAATCGAAGTTTCTTTAATAAAATTATAAATAATTTGTCCGGTTGCCGCAAAAGAAGTTTCGGAGAATAAGTGATCTGTAAAATTTTCCGGGTCTTCATGGTGATCAATACAGATTTTCAATTTCTCGCTTTTACGAAAAAGATTTTCCATGCGTACCATCCGCTGACCGCGGTTAAAATCTAAAGCAATGAGTACATCAACTTCATTAAAAACATCACGATGCTTCTCTTCATCAAAATATTGAATAACATTTTCCGTATCCATAAACTCAAGATAATACGGCGTCTGGCTCGTATTAACAACGTGAACAACTTTCCCAAGCTTCTTCAACAAAAAATAAAAAGCTATTTCGGAGCCGATGGCATCCGCATCCGGATTAACGTGCGTGGTAAGAAGAAACGAATGGTTCTCGAGAACTATTTTCTTTAATAAACTAAAATTCATAATATTTTTCTTTTTCGTAGGGACATGCCATGGCATGTCCCTGTTAAATACTGACCGGAATAAAAAAAGGGTTCGATGCAGTTTCAACTAACATCAAACCCTGTTGAAAGATTTATTTTTCTTTAATTTGAATATCGAATATTGAACAACGAACAAAGAATAATGAAGTTTTTTTCACTTCTAAATTCTGCATTCCCCGTCTGCCCGCCTGAGGCGGGTGTTCGTTATTCATTATTTCATTTTTCGTTCCGGTTACCCGGATTAAGAAACATTTAAGCGACTTCCCAGGTGTTACCCATGCGGAAAAGTTTTTCTAACTTCCCTTTCCCTTTAAGTTTGGTAACTTCATCTAACTGGGCAAAGAGATCGCCGTCATAAGTTGATTTTTGAATTTGTCTGAAGACTCCAATAGGTGTTGGAAAATCTTTCAGATCGGAAAAGTGTGCAAGCACAAAACTTCTTCCGGGATTTTCATCAAACTCATCGTGAATCCACAGATCATTTACAGAATATTCACCGGTTGTAAGATCAACAATAACCGGATTCATTCCGTCCATACGAATTCCTTTATCGTTATTCTTTCCATAGATCAAAGGTTTTCCATGTTCAAGAACAACAACATTATCAGCTTTTGTTTCTTTATCGGTAAGCGGTTCATACGCGCCGTCATTAAAAATATTGCAATTCTGATAAACTTCAATAAATGCCAACCCGTGATGAGCGGCAGCGCGAAGCATCATTGCTTGTAAATGTTTTGGATCTCTATCAAGAGAACGGGCAACAAACGTAGCGCCAGAAGCAACTGCCATATTAACCGGCAAGAATGGGAAATCAATACTTCCGTATGGAGAACTTTTCGTCTTCTTCCCTTTTTCAGAAGTCGGTGAATACTGTCCTTTTGTTAAACCGTAAATTCTATTGTTAAAAAGGATTACTTTCAGATCGATATTTCTTCTGCAAGCGTGAATGAAATGATTTCCTCCGATACTTAAGAGATCACCGTCTCCGGCAGCAACCCAAACTGATAACTCAGGATTTGCAAGTTTAACGCCTGTAGCTATAGCCGGGGCTCTTCCGTGGATACTGTGGAAACCATACGTGTTCATATAATAAGGGAAACGGCTTGAACAACCAATACCCGAAACCCATACAAATTTTTCTTTAGGAATTCCTAATTCAGGAGATACGCGCTGCACTTGTGCAAGGATTGAATAATCACCGCATCCGGGACACCAGCGTACATCTTGATTAGTTGCAAAATCTTTTGCGGTCAATTTCACATTTTCATCCGCCACGGCGGATTTCATAACTTCATTAGTCAACATTCTCACCTCCGAGCAAAGAGATAATTTTAGTTTCAATTTCTGATGATTTAAAAGGCAAGCCTTGTATTTTATTAAACTCGATAACCTCAAGTAAAAATTCCATCTTTAACATTTTAGAAAGTTGACCGAGGTTTCTTTCCGGTACCAAGATTTGTTTATACTTACTTAGTACCTCTTTGGTATTCTTCGGGAAAGGATTTAGATATTTAAAATGAACCTGAGCTACTTTATATCCTTTCTTTTGAAGATTTGCAATAGCTTCTCTAACCGCGCCATAAGTTCCGCCCCATGCAGCAACAAGTAAATCGGCGTCTTTATCACCGGTTACTTCAAGATCAGGAATGTCATCTTGAATTTTCTTCACCTTCGCATCACGCATCCGAACCATAAATTCATGATTCTCTGGAACATAAGAAACCGTTCCGTATATATGCGCTTTTTCCAATCCGCCGATACGATGCTCTAAGCCGGGCGTTCCGGGGATTGCCCATGGGCGGGAAAGATTTTCATCTCTAGCATATATATTATAGGTCTCTTTGTCTTTCCAATAATTTACCGGAATTTCATGAAGCGAATCAACATCAGGGATTTTCCAGGGTTCAGAACCATTTGCTAAATATCCTTCGGAAAGAAGAAAAACCGGAGTCATATATTTTACAGCAATCCGGCAAGCTTCAAAAGCCATATCAAAACAATCGGAAGGAGTTGAAGCGGCAAGAATCGGAACCGGGGATTCGCCATTTCTTCCAAACATTGCTTGAAGCAAATCTGATTGTTCTGTTTTAGTTGGTAAACCTGTACTTGGTCCGCCGCGTTGAACATCAACAATAACAAGAGGAAGCTCAGTCATAACTGCTAAACCAACAGCTTCTGTTTTTAGCGCTAATCCGGGACCGCTTGTTGTAGTGATAGCAAGATTGCCCGCAAATGAAGCGCCAATCGCCGAAGCAATTCCGGCAATTTCATCTTCCGCTTGAAAAGTTTTAACGCCGAAGTTTTTATAGTTAGAAAGTTCTTGAAGAATTTCTGAAGCTGGTGTAATAGGATATGAACCAAGGAATAAAGGAATTCCCGCTTTATAAGAGGCAGCAACAAATCCAAGTGCTGTTGCTTCGTTCCCGGAAATACTTCTATATGAACCTTTTTCTAACTTTGCCGGAGCAACATGGTAACGAGTAGTAAAGATCTCGGTATTTTCTCCATAATAATAACCGGCAGTAAGAGCTTTTTTGTTGGCTTCAAGATAAACCGGTTTCTTTCCGAATTTTTTTTCAAGCCATGCAAGCGTTGGTTCTAACGGTCTGTCAAACAGCCAATACATTAAACCTAACGCAAAGAAATTTTTTGTCCGCTCAACATCTTTCATGGAAATTTGTAAGCCTTCTAAAGCGGCGGCTGTTTGTTTTGAAAGAGGAACTAAAATAACATTAAATCCGGCGAGAGAATTATCTTCTAAAGGATTGGATTCATAATGAGCTAATTTTAAATTCTTGGAATCAAATGCATTTTCGTTAACAACAATTGTAGCGCCCGGTTTTAAATCTTTTAAGTTAACTTTTAAAGCCGCGGGATTCATCGCTACCAAAACATCAGGGCTATCACCCGGAGTTTGAATTTCGAGACTGCTAAAATGTAACTGAAAACCGCTGACGCCATAAAGTGTTCCGGCTGGGGCGCGAATTTCTGCCGGATAATCGGGAAGCGTATTTAGATCATTCCCAAATAACGCTGTGGTATTAGAAAACTGTGAACCTGTAAGCTGCATACCGTCACCGGAATCACCTGCAAAACGTACAGTAACATCTTCTAGAACTTGAACTTCAACATCTTTTGCCATTGTATATTACTCTAAACTATTTTATAAAAATTTTTGTATTGAAATTTATCAAAAAGTCTCGTGTTAAAAAAGGGAGAATTAAAGATTAGTAAAAAAAATATCTTTATTCGCAAAACAAGTATTGATGAAAGAGAATGGAAAAAAGAAAAAAAGTAGAAGATTTTACTTCATAATTCCGGTTGTTCTGAAGGTACTGAAAAGACAAATTTACTCCCTTTGTCTAATTCACTTTCAACCCAAATTCTGCCTCCGTTTTTTTCAACAAATTCTTTGCACAAACCCAGTCCTAATCCGGTTCCTCTTTCTCCTCCGGTTCCCATCTTAGAATGGATTACATTAATATTGAAAATATTTTCTTGTGTAGCATCGTCCATTCCAATTCCGTTATCGTGTACCGCTATGAATAGTTTTTGATCTTCTTTATAAGCTGAGAGTTCAACCCGCCCACCGGTTTTACAATATTTAATCGCATTATTCATCAAATTACGAATGATTATTTCCAACATAGACGGATCAACAAAAGCAGTACTGTTTTTATCTATAGTGTTTAATAATTTGATCTCTTTTTTATTTGCCTGAGGAATACATAAGTTTATTATTTTATCGGCTATTTTAGCTGTTTCAACAATGACGGGATTAAAACTAATTCTTCCGGTACGCGAAGCTGAAAGGTTTAACAAATTCTCAACTAATTCAAAAGTCTTTATGGCTGTTTCCTCAAAAGCAGTAATATATTCCAATCTTTCATCATCTGAAAACTCATGGTAATCTTCTTTTAACATAATTGCGATATTTATCAAGGTATTGAAAGGACTTCTTAAATCATGTGCTATTATTGAAAACAATTTTTCTTTGGCTTCATTTAATTCAAGTAATTCAACATTCTTCAGTTTGATTTCCTTGCTTTGACCTTCAATTAGAAGATTTTTTTCTTGGAGAAGAAGATTAATCTTTTTCCTTTTGTTGTTCATTCTAAATAGAATAATTGCTATGATTAGTAAGAAAAGAATTGCAGAGATGGTAACTGCCAAATAAATTTTTTGTTTCTCATTCTCATATTTCTGGACATCCAAACTCCGCCGGTATTTATCATATTCAGATTTATTTTTCAGGTCTAAGAGTCTTTTCTGCATCCCTTCATTTTCAATTTGTAGGTTGTACTCATTATACTGTTTCATTGCTGCGAGAGCTTTATCGGTTTTCCCCTGCCTTTCATAGATTTCAGCTAAATTTGCGAATGCATCTCTAAGAATAAACTTTATTGATGATTTTTCGCCTATTACAACGCTCTTTTCAAAATTTTCTTGTGCCTCAATAAGGTTATTTCCTAACAAAAATCTTTGACCTAATCCCTTGTAAGCGCGGGCTATCCTCATAGGAATATTTTCGCTAATCGCAATTTTTAACATTTGAGTCAATTAAATTTTTGCGTTATTCCAATCATTTAAATCTCAATAAAAATTGCCTAATCCTTGGTATGCCAAAGCTGTACCAATAGTGTCATTACCGGCTTGATAAATATCTAAGGATTTCTTCAAATAAAA
>JALNWB010000068.1 GCA_023231105.1 Ignavibacteriaceae bacterium
TCTTACAATGGGAAATCCTTCAAGCGCAGTTACCGATATTAACTTCCCGGCAAATTATTTAATGAAAAAAGCTCAGTATGTTCTTTCGTATAACCGTGATAAGGGAGGGGCGAATTGGGCAGCCTGGCATTTAAACGCATCATGGCTTGGCAGTACTGCGCGTCAAGATGATTTCCGTGCAGATGCAACGTTACCAACCGGATGGTATCAAGTGCAAGCAACAAGTTTTAGCGGCAGTGGTTACGACCGCGGACACATGTGTCCTTCGGCGGATAGAACTTTAACTGTTGCCGATAACTCTGCAACGTTTTTAATGACGAATATGCTTCCGCAAGCGCCGAATAATAATCAAGGACCATGGGCTACTTTAGAAACCTATTGCCGCACACTCGTATCGCAAGGAAAAGAATTATACATTTATTCGGGCGGTTACGGCTCGCAAGGCACTCTTGATGCCGGACATGTAAATGTTCCTACAAGAACCTGGAAAATTATTGTAGTGTTGGATGAAGGCACAAATGATGTTGGTAGAGTTACAACTACCACACGCGTAATTGCAATTGATATGCCGAACAGCAATGCGCTTATTGCAAGAACTGATGACTGGAGAATCTACCGGATTTCGGTTGATTCACTCGAATCAATTCTGGGTTACGATTTCTTATCTTCAGTTTCAACTTCAATTCAATCGGTAATTGAAAGTAGTGTAGATACTCTTTAATAAATTGGACGCAGATTTGTTATGATCGCTGATGATCGGCGCAGATTATAAAAAATCTTAATTGATCTGCGTCCAATTCTTCTTATCAATCTTTTCTAAAACTTCTCATAAAAACTTTTACTAGACTTATTGCTCCCTTTAAACGAAGCGACAAATCTTTTGAATAAAGAAAATTCATACCCCCTTTTAATCCGTCATAAACTTGTTTTGAATGAGGATGCCACCACATATTTTTTTGTAAACCAGGCATAATATCGTCTATCACTACACGTGGCTGCGTCATCGCTTCCAAACCAAGATAACCATGAGTTCTTCCATAGCCGGATTCTTTCCAGCCGCCCCAGGGAGTTTCCGCAAGTCCATGACTCATCAAATGATCGTTGATCATCACCGAACCAACCTCAAGTTGCGCCGCAATTTTGTGCGCCTTCGTTTTATCTTTTGTCCAGACTGATGCTGTTAAACCAAGTGAAGAATTATTCGCCATTGTAATTGCTTCTTCAACTGATTTGAATTTAGTTACCGTTACAACCGGTCCAAATGTTTCTTCATTCTGTACGAGCATTTCGTTGTTTGCATTTTCGATTACGGTTAACGGATGGAATAATCCTTGTTTCTCTTTTTCAATGTTATCTACAGTAAATATGGCTGCACCTTTTTCACGCGCATCGGCAACATGTTTTTTAACTGTATCCAATTGTTTTTCAGTTGTTAACGAACCAACGGTAACGTTAAAGTTTTTATCAGCGCCGACATTCATTTCATTTAATTTCTTTTTAAGCAAAGTGACGAAAGAATCGTAAATTATTTCGTCAACATAAATGCGCTCAACACCGGCGCATGATTGCCCCGCATTTGAAAAACCAGCCCAAATTGCGCCGCTTACTGCGCGGTAAAGATTTGCATCATCACAAACGATCATCGCATCGTTACCGCCAAGTTCCAGCGAAATGGGGAGAAGTTTTTCACTCGCTTTTTTCATTAATTGTTTACCAACGGGCACTGAACCGGTGAAAAATAATTTATCAATTCCAGAATCAATAAAAGCGTCTCCGGCTATATTGCCGGGAATGTTGAGGAAATGAAATAATCCGTTGGGCAATTCACCAGCATCAATACAAGCTTTTAGCGCTTTTCCGACTTCAAGTGTCTGAGTTGCGGTTTTCAGAATAACGGCATTTCCGGAAATTAATGCCATCGCAACTTCATGGAAGGGAATCGCAAAGGGATAATTCCACGGACTTATAATTCCAATCACTCCGTAGGGAACGCGGTCAACGTAAGAACGTTTGTTGATGGTGAGAATACTTCCACCGCTGAGTGTTTTTCTTTCTAAAACAGATTCAGCATTTTTTGCGTAATAAGTTATTGCCATTGCCGAGGCAAGCACTTCGGTACTGATGGCATCAACTTTTGTTTTGCCGGAATCTTTTGAAATGATTTCTGAAATATCATCGGCGTGTGCGACAAGATAATCGCGGATTTTGAAAAGATGTTTTGCCCGTTCCGTAAAACTTTTTTCCCTCCAAACCTTTTGCGCGGTTCTTGATTCGCTTACAGCGTTCTGCAAATCTACAATTGAATTTTCTTTTGTACTGCCGATAACTTCTCCCGTGGCGGGATTGGTTGATGTTGTCCTTTTTTCCGTTGCTAAATCTTGTTCGTTCATTTTCAATCTTCCTTTTATCTTGCAAGTAAAGTTAATTAAAACTAATTTTTCCGCGAACAAAAATAATTATGGAATGAAAACGGATGAAAAATATTCTAATTGCTCAAAACAGAGAAGAAATTTTAGGAAGAATAAACAATCTTAAAGAAACAGACGCAGCTTTATGGGGGAAAATGTCTGTAAATAAAATGCTCTGCCATTTAGCTGATCAGATCAGGGTTGCGACTAACCAAATTAAGGTTAAGGATTTCAGCAATTTCTTTTCTCGAACAATTGCTTCCAAGATTGTGTTACTTGGTATTCCTGCGCCAAAAGGGAAAATAAAAACTTTTCCTGAAATCGATTTAGCAAAAGGGAACGGAACAAAACCCACAACATTTGAAAACGACAGATCACAGTTGAAAGAAATTGTTTCCGGCTTTATTGAGAAGGACAACAGCTTTAATTATCAACCTCACGGCGCATTCGGTCCATTTACAAAAGAGCAATGGGGGAGAATAATCTACATCCATTTTGATCATCATTTAAAACAGTTTGGAGCATAGATAGAAATTACTTTCTTCCCGTCCATGTTTTCATACTTTGCGGAACGCCGAAAATGATCATCAGTTTTTGGAACCATGAATCAGGTAACAACCCGCGCAAGCGTGGATTTAAATTTAAAGTAACCGGACGCTTCGGAGAATATCTTCCTTTCTTTAATGCTGATTCCACAATCGTCTTTGCAATAACATCATGGTCTTTTAATAAAGGAACGATGAGATTTCCCGGGAAGCCAAGTTTTGCGCCGTGGAATAATCCTTGCGCAATATAACTTGGATGCACGGAAGAATATTTTACCCCGGTTTTTCCATTGTTGTAAGCTTCAAAGCGAAGCGATTCGGTTAGACCCCACACTGCCCATTTTGTTGCGGTATAAACTGCTAAGCCGGGAACGCCGAGCGTTGCCGAAGCTGAAGATAAATTGACAATATGTCCAACATTTCGTTCATACATTTGCGGAAGGAAAGCGCGGATTGTATAAACAAGCGAAGTTAAATTTACAGCAATGGTTTTTTCCCATTCTTCATCTGTTCCGTCTAAAAGTTCTCCGCCGAAAACGATTCCGGCGTTATTAACAAGAATATCAACTTTACCCATTTCCTGTTTGGCAATTTCCGCTAAAGCATAAACGCGGACTTTATCGGTAACATCGCATTGATGCGCAAAAACTTTTCCGCCGAGTTTTTCAAGTTCTGTTTTAGCTTGATTTAGAGCCTCAAGATTCATATCCCATAATGTTACCGTAGCGCCTTCTTTGATTAGCCGTTTACAAGTTGCGAGACCGATTCCCATTGCGCCGCCGGTTACAACAGCAGATGAAGATTGTAAATTCATTTTTCTTCCTTCTAAATAATTTTTCTTAGAGAAAATTACTTAATTTAATTCATCAAATCATAAACAATTTGAAGGAAATAAAATGTTTACGTCAATTCAGGAAGCTCTTAAAGAATTGCAAAACGAAAGCGATGCAACGCAAAAACTTTTTAAAAATCTTACTGACGATTCACTCTCACAAAAAGTTTATGCTGAAGGAAGAACTCTCGCACGGTTAGTCTGGCACATCGTTACTTCAATTGTTGAGATGATGAATAAAACTGATTTAAAAATTACTGAGGTTGCTGAAGACGCTCCGATTCCCGCAACGGCAAATGAAATTTTGGAAGCTTATCAAAAAGTTTCCGCTTCACTTTTAGCGCAGATTAATGAAAAATGGAAAAACGAAAGTCTGGTTGAAGTGCTTAATATGTACGGAGAAGATTGGTCGAAAAACACTATTCTTGTTGTTCTGATGAAACATGAAATTCATCACCGCGCGCAAATGACGGTGTTGATGAGACAAGCCGGTCTGAAGGTTCCCGGGTTATACGGACCCGCAAAAGAGGAATGGTCACAGTACAATATGCCTCCGATGGAATAATATTTTGAAGCGTATTTTGGTTTTGTGAATCAAATAAAAAACAAAAAATATTTTATTTGAAAGGAAAAATTATGGCAACGAAAAAAGCATTTGTAAAACAAGTTAAGGGAATCACCTTCGTCGGGAAAACCGATTCAAACCATTGGATAACTATGGATGGTCCGGAAGAATTTGGAGGAAGCAATGCGGGAATTCGTCCGAAAGAATTATTATTGCTCGGACTCGGCGGCTGCACCGGAAGTGATGTTGCTTCAATTCTTGGAAAGAAAAAAGTAAAACTTGATGGATTTGAAATGAACATTACATCGGAAGTTGCAGACGAACATCCGCAGGTGTTTACAAAAATTCATATTGAGTATGTATTCCAAGGGAAAAATCTCCCGAAGGAAGCAATTGAAAAGGCGATTGAACTTTCGCAAACAAAATATTGCTCGGTAACTAAAATGCTTGAAAAAGCTGCGGAAGTTTCGCACAGTTACAAAATTGTGGAAACACAAGAATGAGTAGTAACCCGGATTTAGTAGAACTTGATAATGAATGGATGGATAAAAGCGGTTTTGAATTGAACAGGCGAATGATTGAATGATTGAATGAGTGAATGAAAATCATTCAAATGATAACATATTAAAATAAATAGCATTCATCCATGCATCCATTCAATCATGCTCTTGGATTTTGTGTTGCAAGTTTATAATTAATTAATTCTCTAATTAACCCGGATTCTGTTATGAATAAAAACGTTCTCTTTTGGATTTTAGCTTTTGTTATTACGGTTGCTTCGGCGTATTATCAACGCGTAACGGGTCCTACGTATCCGCTTTCCGGGAAAATCAAATTGGCAAACGAAGAAATAAAATATAAACTAGATAGAACACATTCAGGTTTTTCTAATCAACAAGTTAAGTTGTACGTCAAAGACAAAAATGTTTCCGGAAATATTTTTTGGAAGCGTTACAAAACAGACGATGAATGGACAAAAGTAGAAATGATCCGGCGGAATGATTCTCTCGTTGCAGAAATGCCTGCCCAACCTTCTGCCGGAAAGTTGATGTACAAGGTATCATTGAACGCTAACGGACAAGAATTCAGTTTAAGCGAACAACCGGTGGTTATCCGCTTTAAAGGTGACGTGCCGCTTTGGATTCTCATTCCTCATGTATTCTTTATGTTCTCATCAATGCTTCTTTCTACAAGAACAGGATTGGAAATATTTAACGATGCCGTTAAAGCAAAAAAGTTAATGTTCGTAACTCTCTCATTTCTTTTGTTAGGCGGATTCCTTTTCGGACCGATCGTTCAAAAATATGCCTTTGGAGAATTTTGGACAGGTGTTCCTTTCGGTTACGACTTAACTGATAACAAAACGTTAATTGCGCTGGTAGGCTGGATTATAGCGGCTGTAATGTTTCTAAAAAAGAAAAACGAAAAGTTTTGGATTACGTTTGCCGCTGTACTAATGCTCGTTATTTTTCTGATCCCGCACAGCATTCTCGGTTCTGAACTTGATTATAAAAAACTCGACAAAGAAAAAACAAAAGTAGAAAACGTTAAGTGATCTTTGCATTTGCAAAGTATTGACAGAAACTTTAATTTTTAACGGTAAAATTCAAAATTAAAAAGAACGGATAGTATTTTATGGCTAATCAATTTATCGCTCATGTTGAAATTCCCTCAACAAATCTTGAGGCTTCGAAAGAGTTTTATAAAAAAGTTTTAGACTGGGACTTGAAAGATTTCGGAAACGGATATTTGCTGTTTAATTCTCATCAAGGAATTACAATTGGTTTACGAAAAGTAGAAAAAGTAAACAGTGGTGATACGACTATTTTTCATGTTCATGTTGATGATATTGAACATACGCTTGATAAAGTTAAAACTGCCGGTGGAAAAGTTTTTCGTGAAAAAACAGTCATCCCGGTTTATGGCTGGTATGCGCTTTTAAAAGATAATGTCGGAAATATCATCGGACTTTTTCAATCGCACTAAATTTTTCTTTGCGTCTTTGCGGTAAAAATATTCACCGCAAAGACGCAAAGTAATTATAACCCTTTCACAATTTCATCAACTTGCTTTAACGCTTCATCAATCTTAGTTACGTCTTTTCCGCCGGCAGTTGCAAGATGCGGACGACCGCCACCTGCACCTCCGAGAATTTTTGCAACTTCACCGACGATTTTTCCTGCACTAAATTTTTTCTCTTTTATCAGATCATCGGAAACAACACAAACCAAACCGACTTTCCCTTCAATCTCAGAAGCAAGTAATCCAATGCCGCTTTTAATTTTGTTCCGTAATTCATCGCCGAATGATTTTAACTCATCCATATTTGATGCGGCGACTTTTCCTTTGTAGATTTTTATTCCACCGGCATCGTTTGGATTTGAAACGATCGAATCAATTCCGCCGAGTTTTTCTTTAAGTTTTAATTCAGCTAATTCTTTTTCAAGTTTTTTCTTCTCATCAATTAATTCATTCACTCTAAGTTCTGATTTCAGAATTTTGACTTCTTGTTCTTCGATATATTTTTCAACTCCGGTGCCGGTTACAGCCTCTATTCTTCTTACACCGCTGGCGATGGAAGATTCGCTAAGGATTTTAAATAATCCGATCTGTGAGGAATTCTTAACATGTGTACCGCCGCAGAACTCCATCGAGAAATCACCGAACTGCACAACATTAACTTTGTCTCCGTACTTATCGCCAAAGAACATTAACGCTCCCATTTTCTTCGCTTCATCAAACGGAATGCTGAGATGATGGGTGAGTGGAATGTTTCTGCGCAATTGCTCATTCACTAAAATTTCGATGTCGCGTAATTCTTCTTCGCTTACTTTGGCGAAGTGAGAAAAATCAAAACGAAGTTTATCAGGCGCAACAAGCGACCCTGCTTGATGTACATGCGTACCAAGAATTTTTCTCATCGCCGCATGAAGGAAATGAGTGACGGAATGGTTCCGCATAATATCCCAACGGCGTGTCTCATCAATAGAAACCAAAACATTATCACCTATAGTTAAAGAGACGTCAATATTAAATTCAACCATATGAACAATTCTATTTTCTACTTTTGTAACATCAACAACTTTCAGTTCGTTTCCATTGATATCGATTATTCCGGTATCACCGACTTGTCCGCCCGATTCAACATAAAAAGGAGTTTTATCAAGAATGATGAAATCTTCTTTCTCTTCTTTTTTTAATCCGATAATTTTTGCTTGAGAAGAGAAATCCGAATAACCTGTAAATTCAGTTTGAGTATCACTTTCCAAATTGAAAAGAGAAAGATCATTGAAATTCACATTTACCGAAGCGAATTTGTCTTTTGTCGCTTCGCGTCCTCTTTCTTTTTGTTGGTTCATCAATTCGTTGAAGCTGTTTTCATCAACACTGAAGCCGATTTCGCGCGCCATAACGTTGGTCAAATCAACTGGGAAGCCAAAGGTGTCATAAAGTTTAAAAGCATCTTCACCGTGAATAACGGTTTCATTTTTTGCTTTTAAATCACTCACGATTGTCTCGAACAATTCAATTCCTCTATCAAGTGTCCGGTTAAAACTTTCTTCTTCGCTTTTGATAATTTTTTTAACATACTCTTGTTTCTCTTTTATTTCCGGAAAAACATCGCTCATCGTTTCAACAAGAACATCAACAAGAGAAAAAAGAAAAGGTTCTTTCATATTCAATTTTCTTCCGTAGCGGGAAGCGCGACGTAAAATTCTGCGAAGCACATAACCTCGTCCATCATTGCCGGGAACGGCACCATCTGCGATTGCAAATGTTAACGTGCGGATGTGGTCAGCAATTACACGCATTGGAATTTTATGTTCTTCTTTCTCATAAGCCACATCTGAAATTTCCGAGATGCAGTTTATCAGCGGCATAAAAACATCGGTATCGTAGTTAGAACTTTTCTGTTGCATCACTGCGCAGACGCGCTCAAAGCCCATCCCGGTATCAACATGTTTTGAAGGAAGATCGTGAAGTTTTCCGTTTTCATCGCGGTTATATTGAATGAAAACGAGATTCCAAATTTCGATACATTCCGGCGTTCCCGCGTTTACATATTTCGGATTGTCGTAATCATCGGTAAGATTAATATGAATTTCCGAACACGGACCGCACGGACCGGTTTCTCCCATTTCCCAAAAATTATCTTTCTCATCAAAGCGTAAAATGTGGGCGGGATTTATATCGGTTTTTGTTTTCCACAATTCAAACGATTCGTCATCGGTTCTATAAACCGTAGCGAACAATCTTTCTTTCGGCATCTTCCAAACTTCGGTGAGCAATTCCCAAGCCCACGTGATCGCTTCTGTTTTGTAATAATCGCCAAACGACCAGTTGCCGAGCATTTCAAAAAATGTGTGGTGGTAGGTATCGTGTCCGACTTCTTCCAAATCGTTGTGCTTGCCGCTTACGCGGATACATTTTTGCGTGTCTGCGGCGCGGTTATATTGGCGGGTTCCCGTGCCGAGAAAAACATCTTTAAACTGGTTCATTCCAGCGTTGGTAAAAAGCAATGTTGGGTCATCAAACGGAACCACCGGCGCGCTGTGTACTATTTTATGTTGTTTGCTTTCAAAAAAATCTAAAAACTGCTGGCGTATTTGCTGTGAAGTCATATAACCTTTAATCTGAATTTTTAATGTGTAAAGATAACAAAAAAAGAAAAATGGATTGACTTGCAAAGCTATTTTTTATAATTTAAGACCAATAAAATTGGGAGGCTCTTGTGAGACGGTTAGTTTTTTCAATAGTTTTTTTTCTCTTCGTCAGTACTATTTCCTTCAGTCAATATTCTGATCCGGCTTTGCGCCGTGTTGGTTTTCTTAATGGGAATCGAATCGCTATTTCTTTTTACAATGATGGGGAAATTTCCGGATTTAATTATGGCGTTGATATTCGTGGAGAATGGCCGCGCGGTTCTGGAGAAAATTATATTGGAGATATAACACCAATGGTCGGAATTGAGTTTGTCAACACTCAAGGAGATACGCTACATTCTGTTATTATTTCCCGCGGTCCAAGAAAAGGACAGGGAAATGAAAAGGACCCGACGACAAATGCATTTTGGGGATTTAATCCAAAACCCGGTTACTTGAATTCTTCTCTAGAAAAAATTCCAATGAGCAATGATCAATCTTCATGGCCTTCATTTTGGGCTGAACATCCTGATTGGGATTCAACGGTCTGGGATGGTTTATATGGCAAAAACTTTTTTGCAGGTGGTTTAGAAACACATTTTAGAATTGACGATGATGCTGATACAGAGTTTTCCGGTTTCTTTTTGCCTGATTCTTCACATCCTAACAGAAAGGGAATGGGAATTAATGTTGGGGTCAGATACATCCAACCTTCGCATTCCGATTTTTGTGATGTTATTTTCAAAGTTTATGATATTAAAAACGAAGGGACAACTTTTTACAACAAAGTTTTTTATGGGGAAGTTGTAGGAACTTTAATGGGAGGCGATGGAGATTCGGGAGATGATCTATGCTCGATAGACACCACAACAAATACTGTTTACAGTTATGATTATGATGGAATAGGTAATCATGGACAAAAAGTTGGTGTAATGGGTGAAACCTTGATTGAAGCACCAACAAACAATAATATCGGGTCTTATCAGGTTTTTAATGGACCTTCCTCTCCAGACATGAGCGATGATGAATTGCTATGGAAGATGTTGAACTCCGGATCAATCGATAACACACCTCCAACTCCACAAGACAATGATTTTGTATTCGGAACAAATTATTTTTCATTAGCTCCCGGAGAAACAAAACGAGTAGTAACGGCTATAGTAATGGGTGATAGTATCCCTCAAGTAGCGTCAAAAGTATCATTAGTAAAGGTATTATGGTTCTCGAAATTTAATTATGATTATAACGGATTTACCTTTATTAATCTTGATTCTTATAGGGCGCTTAAAAATTCTGAAACCATTAATTGGACATCAAATATTCAACCGTCCTTCGTTGATGTTTATTTTAGTTCTGATGCCGGAGATAAATGGGAACAGATTGCGGAAAATATTGATAACACCGGGTCTTATGAGTTTAATACAAATAATTTCAAAGATTGCGCTTTTGGAAAACTAAAGCTTGTGGGAAAAGATATCAACTACAATCCCATTTGTCTTTCCGAATCTTCTTTCTTTATAATTGACAATGAAAAAAACGGAGCTCCATTTGTAAAAATACTTAACCAGGATGAGTACAACGATTCGTCTTTAGTTGAAGATATTATTTCTCTAAAGTTGATGATTGGTGATCCTGAGAATAAGACGCTTAAAGCAAAAGCATATTATGTTTCTACTAATGAACTGATTGAAGCATTTGATATTGATCCTTCTTTTTCTACTACCAAGGAATTTAGCTTACAAAAATTGCCGAATTCAATTTCAGCTTCTATTAGATTAGAGATTAGTGATGATAGTTCAACGGTTTCAACAGTGACAAATACCTTTAATAAATCTACACCAAGAACTCCAATAGCACAGAATAATTATCAGTACATCTCATGGTTATCAGATGCGAAAATCGCTGTTAATGTTATAGACAGCACAAAAGCTACCGGGAATAGTTACTTGCTTACATTTAATGATACCACAAATCCCGGAATTTATGCGAATGTTTATAATGAAACCACTAAACAAAATATTCTCTCCCAAGCTCCGCTTGACTCAACACGTGAGAGTGTTGTGTTTGATGGGCTTAGTTTTACAACTAATTTTGCTAAGACTGTACCGGATTTAAATAGAACTTATTTAAGTACACTTGCTCCACCAAATACTTTTTCGGTAGTGGCGCGTTCTATCAATTTCGGTTCAAGCCAAAAATATTACTGCTATTCAAATCCAAATGATTATAAAATTATTTTTTTCAATAATATAGTTGATACGAGTTTAAACATTAAGGATATAGTGAATACCTCTCCAACGACAAATCTCCCTCCAATTTCAATTAATTTTAAAATCTTTAATACTACTAATAATAAAATATTACATGCTGGCGTTATAAAAACTGGATCGATAGGTTCCGCTTTGAATATTTTTTTAGTTGAAAAGATTGGAGACGTTGAAAAAGTAACATGGAATTTAGTTGTCCAAGCAGGACAACCTCAAACTTACCCCACCGGTGGCGACACTTTATATTTCTTCACAAAAAAAGGTCTTTCATTTAATGATTCGCTTAGAGTATCCGGAAATCTTGTAAATGTTTTAACGGAAGAAATCAATCCATCGACATATCAGCTAATTCAAAATTACCCGAATCCTTTTAATCCTACTACGACGATAAGTTATAACTTACCGAAAAGCGGATTGGTTAATCTTGTTATTTATGACGTGCTCGGGAAAGAAATAAAAAGATTAGTTAGCGAATACAAGCAAGCTGGTACGTACAAAGTTAATTTTGATGCTTCGGTTTTAGCAAGCGGTGTTTACTTCTATTCTTTGCGTGTTAATGATTTTTTTGAAGTGAAGAAAATGCTCATGCTCAAATAGTTTTTCAAATAGCCCAAGCACTAGTTAGAAAATTTTTAGTACTTGGGCTATTTTCTTGATCGGATAAATAACTCATATGCGCTGCAGATACATAAATCATTTAAGAAATCAATATTTTGAACCAATGAAAAAAATAGATTGTTGTTTAAATTATCTATTCATAATTAAGAGGAACGACTAATGGTAATTGAATCAATTAAATCTGAATACAACAGATACAAATCGCTAACAGACCTTGCAATTGCGCAAGTAAAAGATGAAGACTTGCATCAAATAATTAAAGGAACAGAAAACTCAATTGTAATTTTGCTTAATCATCTTTCTGGTAACCTAAAATCGCGGTTCACAAATTTCTTAACCGAAGACGGCGAAAAACCCTGGCGTAATAGAGATAGTGAATTTGACGGATCAAACCAAGAGAGAACTGTGATGCTGAATAATTGGAATGAAGCCTTTAATATTTTAATTAACGAGTTGAACAATCTTACCGATGAGGACCTTTCTAAAAAAGTTAAGATAAGAGGAATTGAATTAACCGTATCGGACGCTCTTGCGAGATCACTTTCTCATTTGTCTTATCATGTCGGACAAATCGTTTTCATCGCGCGCCAACTTGTTGGCAAAGAATGGAAATCATTGAGCATACCGAAAGGGGAATCACAAACGTATAGTTTAAATCCTACTAAAGAGAAAAAGCCAAACTAACCGTTTGTTTTTTCTTCATACGAAGCTTAGCAGACAGCCTCATATTTGGATAAAAGTGATCGACCAATTAAATTAACTTTACATTTATCAAGATATTATAATTGATTTGGAGAACGGATGAGCAAATTTACTTATGTTATCAAACGAAGCGGATCGATTGTTCCATTTAACCCGGAACGGATAGCGAATGTTATTTATAGAGCTGCAGTTTCTGTAGGCGGACGCGATAAAGAAAAAGCCACCGAACTGGCGCAGCATGTTATCGCTCATATGGAAAAACAATTTGATGAAGGTTACAAACCGCACGTTGAAGAAATTCAGGATATTGTTGAAAAAGTTTTAATCGAAAACGGTCACGCTAAAGTAGCAAAGGAGTTTATTCTTTACCGCCAACAATCTTCGCAAAGAAGACAGTTTGACTCACGCCATTTTTCAAAACCGTTAGAAAATATTCCATGGGGAAAAGTTTGGCACTCACTTGATTGGGCTGTTACACATCATCTTCATTCAATTGACTTGATGAACGAACGAATTAAAAAAGGAGATTTTCCACAGATCGTGCATGAGTCTGAAACCGTCTACGAAACTCAACTCGATACCGCCGCGGAACTGATCAAAGAAAGAAGCAGTGAACTGAAAATGGTGATGGTTAGTGGTCCTTCTTCTTCAGGCAAAACCACAACAACTTATAAACTTGAACAGCGCTTGAAAAAAGCAGGCATGCGCTTCGTTCCCCTTATCGTTGATAATTATTTTTTCGATCTTGAACTTCACCCGAAAGATGAGTTTGGTGATTATGATTTTGAAACGCCGCAAGCGCTGGATCTCGATTTGATCAACAATCATCTTAAACGGCTTGCCGAAGGTGAAGAAGTTAAAATTCCTTATTATGATTTTAAAACCGGTAAAGGATACCCTGACCGCACCCCAATTCAACTTCATGAAAATGAAGTTTTATTGATTGATAGTTTGTATGGGCTGTATCCCGATTTCAGCAAAGACATTTCCCTCGTGCAAAAATTTAAACTCTATTTGGAACCTCTACTTCAAATGAAAAACAGCGAAGGAAATTATTTGCGCTGGACAGACTTGCGCTTGATCCGCCGGATGCTTCGCGATTCGGTTCACCGAGCATACAAACCGGAACAAACATTGCTTCATTGGCATTATGTTCGCTCTGCGGAAAAGAGAAATATACTTCCTTACTCAAGCACCGCAGATTATATTGTTAATACTTCAATGGCTTATGAAGTGCCGCTCTACCGTCCAAAACTTTTAACGGAGTTTGCCGAATGGGAAAAGAAATATGCAGGTGATCCGTTGCGTGAAGACGCTTATGAGCGTGCTGTTCGTGTAAAGAAAATGCTTGAAGAAGTTGATCCGATTGAAGATGATTCCCCTGTCCCGGGAGATTCTGTATTGCGCGAGTTTATTGGCGGCAGTACGACTAATGTGCATTGAGTTTGTAGGGAACGCTCGCGAGCGTTCCTTGTTTGATTTTTGATAACGTATTAAGGTGGAACGGTCTCGACCGTTTCCTACATTCCTAATTCTCAATCCGCCGCGGCGGACTACTTAACAAAGTCATCATACCAAAACGGTTTTGTTTTTAACTCATCAAAATGAAGAATTGATTTGAACAAAGAAATCTCAGTTGCGGTGAGGTGAGGAAGAATTGTTGTTGGAAGAGCGGTGATTCTTTTTGAAGATAAAATTTTAGTTAGCATTTCTTCAGTAAGAAAATTTATTCGACGGAATTCGTTAAAGACAAAAATAAGATCGAAAATATTTGTCCTGCCGGATTCAAATTCCACTAATATTCTTTCTGCAAACGGTTGAATATATTCAACCGGAACAGCATCAATCGAGTAAAAAAGTTCAGCTACTTTTCTTCTGCCGTCTTTTTGTTGCTTGGAAATGAAGAAAAGAAAAAACTCACCGCGTTTCATATCATTCAACTTTTCTCTGAATTCTTCTTTTTTAATTTGAGAAAAGTGAAAAAAAATATCAGACGGATAGTATAAGCTTTTTAGAAAGCCGAATCCCTTCTCATCAATCTTTTTTACGCGGCAGAAATCTAAAGGTTCCATGAAATATTTCTAAATTAATTTTGTAAATGTGAAATGCAATCTAACAAAAACCCTATTGAATGAGAGGTTTTTTAACGAATAGATGAAATGTTATTTCATCAGGATTAACTTTTTTGTTTCAACAAAACTGCCTGCGCGAAGTTGATAGAAATAAACTCCGCTTGGTAAGTTGTTAGTGGTTAGTTGAGTGTTGTTAGTCGTCTCAAATTTAACGGAATATTTTCCTGCACTTTGTTCTTCATTTACTAATGTCGCAATTACTCTACCAAGAATATCAAATACTTTCAAACTAACTTTACTGTGGACTGCCAACTGCCAACTGATTACTGTTTCCGGATTAAACGGATTTGGATAATTCTGATAAAGTGTAAACTCATTCGGAAGAAGTGTTGACTCACTTCCGGTTTTTGTGTAAACATCATTCATCTTTCCCGGCGTTCCGAACAAAGTTGAAGCTTTCCAACTTTGTGGTAAAGCATTATCAAGCTGTGGATTCCGTAACGACAGCGTTCTCCCGGTTCCGTTTGCCAGAGAATCCCACTCACCGGTTGATGTGAAAGAAACTTCATCAACAATATTTCCATTTGCGTTTATCAACTGGATTTTTTCTCCGGCGTTGCTTAAACCAAAATTTAAATCTCCTAAAACATTTATTTCGTTCGGATAAAATGATTTGAACTTTGTTGTATCTCTGCAAAGAAGCAGATAGCCATGTTCTTTCAAAATAATATTTCCCGGGAAGAGAAAAACATTTGCTTGACTATCTTGGAATTTCCAGCCGGAAAGCGAGACTAATTCGGAAGACGGATTATAGAGTTCGATCCAATCTTCCGTATCAAACGATGGAGATGATTTATAGTTGATTTCATTGATCACAACGGATGTAACAACTAATTCCGCCGGTTCAAAAACAGCGGTTAAATAAGAATCGTTTTCAGCAAGAACAATTATTTCGGAAGAAGTTGAATCTGCAATTCCTTCCCATCGCACGAAACGGTATCCCGGCATTGCAAACGCTCTAACTTTAAGCGGAATGTTTTTGAAAAAAACTTGTTGTGAATCGTTCTCTTTAACTTCAACTTCATGCGCAAAGATTTTTCCCCACTCAGGATTATTCCTTCCAAGCTTTAGTGAATAAGTTCCGCTTAAATTGAATTTTGTATTTATAAATCCACGCATTGCAGCAGCGCGGTTTAAGGCAAAATCTTTCATCAGTTGAATATTGACAAGCCAGTCTTTTCCGATGGAAATTGATTTCACCCACCGTTGTTTGTGTCTCGGAATTTCGGAAGCGATCACTTTGCTCAAACTGTCAATTACTGCAATAACGTGTTCGGTTTCATACGTTGTATTCATATGAACGGCAAACCGCTGAATGAATTCGTTTTTGAATTCATCGTTCTCTAAAAGTTTTCTCAACATCAACGTTGCCCATGGCGGATTTGGCCAGCTTGGTCCATCTGTTGCAGTTGCTTGTTCAAGTGTGTTCGTGTAGTACTGCCCTTCTGCATTTCCACCGAAAGTAAAATCAAGATCATAAACCATCCACCGCCATTTTCCTAATGGTGATCTTTCGCGCCACAATTTCATGTTTGCGCCTGGCCAATCTCCGTTTGCAGAAAAAATTTGTGCTATTTGGTAATCGATATATTCGTCAATATCAATGATTGATTTTAGATGTTCATAATTTGTCGATGCCGCAATATTCTTATTTGTTAAAAAAGTGATCATATCGTTGTAGGCTGTTAAATCACCGTTGTTAGCGGCAACTCCTTTACTTATTTCGATAAGATCAATGGAATCCTTATCAACGCTAAAATGAGCGGCAATAAAGTTAGCATCTAATTTTTCTCTGATGTTATGAATGCCCCAATACTCTCCGTTAATAAAAAGAATTGAAGGACGATATGCTTGATGGTCAACGTTCATTCCTTGATCAATTAATGATTGCGCCATTTCTTCGCGGAACATAGTGCGCCACCAATCTTGCCCGCCGCTTCGAAGCACGATGTTTTCAAATTCATTTACAAAAATATTCGGAAAAACGCGGTAGTGAAGTTTATCCAAACCATATTCATTTCGAAAATAAAATGCGAGAGATTTCATCGGATAGATTCGGCTGCAACCGCCATAAATTTTTACTCCGGCGGAAGTTTTGAAAGCGAGCGATCTATCTTTTTCAAAAAATTCTAATTCAACCGGACGTTCCCAATCTTGATTCCAGTTTTTCGGAGAGTTGCTGCATAACCCGGTTATTCCATTTGTTCCTTCAACATAAATTCCTGCGGAATCGCTGAAAAAATTTGCCGGATCTGTGACAATGGAAAAGATTGGCAATTCACTATGCTCATTAATAAAGTAAGAATAGGTTAAAGTGTTGCTTGAAAGAAAGCCATCCTTAAACGCTTTCACGCGTAACACTGTAGTTGAATCTATTTGAATTGCATTTACAAAGATGAAACTATTTTTTGCCGGAATGGTTCCATCTGTTGTGTAATAAATAACTGCATCAACGTCGGAAGTTGAAATTGTTATAGTGATAGGTGAATCATAAAATCCGCTTTGATGTGAGACGAGAGGTTCGCCAAGTTTATTGAAGATTGATGAAGCAAGATTTTTAGAACCGGGAGAAGAAGGAGAAAATATAAACCACTCCGGTGTTCCGTCAGGAAATCTTCCAAAAGAAATATTAGGTAATTGAGCCGAAAAAGAAATTGAATCAATTAACTCTCCTGAAGGATTGAACAGACAAACTTGCTGACCGGAAGCGCTTAACTTGAAATTTGTATGCATGCCAACATTTTTGTTATCTGCCCAAACAAGTAAATAATTTTTAGATTGAATTATTATATCGGTTTGAAACTTGTATTTTTGCGGTAGAGAAAAATTATCGGTAATACTGTAGTCTTTTAAATTGATTGCACCATCGCTTGCGTTAAAAAGTTCGATCCAATCGGAATATGATTGGTAATCCGGATCAGCAATTGCAGCCGTGTTGGAAGCCATGATCTCATTTAAGTAAAGCGATTGCGTGAAAATTTTCTCATGATAAAAAAAGAGAAGAAGAAAAGCAAAAAGAAGTGAGTAAGATGGATTAAGTTTTTTCATAATCATATAAATTCTTAATCCAAATTACGAAGAATAAAACCCTAATGTTTACCTAAACCACGGCATTACTTTTTAACGAAGCAGAATCATTTTCTTCGCCTCAATAAAATTACCTGCCTGAAGTTGATAGAAATAAACTCCGCTTGGCAGGGTGTTGGTGGTTAGTTGAGTGTTGTTAGTCGTTTCAAATTTAACGGAATATTTTCCTGCACTTTGTTCTTCGTTTACTAATGTTGTTATTTCTTTACCGAGAACATCAAAAACTTTTAGAGTAACTTTACTGAAGACTGACAACTGATAACTAATAACTGTTTCCGGATTAAACGGATTTGGATAATTATTCCCCAAATAAAATTCAGTCGGTAATTTTATCTGTTGTTCTTCTTTTATTTCTACAGGATTCAAATTAAAAACCTCAACTTCATAAAGCGAATATCCGTAAACGGTTCCCCGTTTAATGCCGTAAATACGAAGGTATCTTGCAGAAGCCTGCACATCATATTTCTCGATTCCGCCGTAGCTGTTCGTCTGATGAATAAGGTCAATCCAACTGCTCGCATCATTAGAGATTTGAATTTTATATTCTTTGCCGTAAGCCGCTTCCCAAAATAATTTAATTTGGTTGAACTCCTGAACCGAACCTAAATCAATGGTAATGGTTTGCGGATCAGAAAATTGCGAAGACCAGCGCGTTCCATAATTCCCATCCACGGCTTTGTCTCCTTCAAGTCCGGCTTTTTCAATTGAGGAAACGGTAACCGTTTTTCGTAAAGCAATACTTTTTGGCGGCGCTTCATACACTTTAAACGATGCGGACTTTTTATTATTCGAAGTATTTCTTTCTGTGATTGTTCGTAAATAATTTACTTCAACTTCAACGGTAAAATTCGCGATTTGATCGGCAGTCCAAGTATAACTGCTATCAGCAGCAATCGTTCCGTTTATTAATTTCATTCCGCCGGCGGGAATTGCATCAGTGATTTCTGAAAATTTACTGATCTCTTTTCCATTCACTTTGAAAAGAACTTCAAGCGGTTGATCGCTTGGAGTTGCGCCGGTTCCTCTGTTTATTATCGTTGCTAAAAATTGAACCTTCTCTCCTTTTAAAGGATAAGCTGGAACAGTGCGAATGTTTGCAATTTGTAAATCGGGAGTTGGAGTTGCTGTTGTCAGTTCAAACGTTCCCTGCATAGGAAGATTATCAGACGAAGGACCAACTTGCATTGCATACAGACCGGGTGCAACGGTATAACTTTGCGCCGCTTCATCATAATAGTAAAGTTCGTTTGGCGAAATTTGGAATGTGACTGTTTTTGTTTCGCCTACTTCCAACGGAATTCTTTTAAAA
>JALNWB010000069.1 GCA_023231105.1 Ignavibacteriaceae bacterium
AAAACCGCAGGTTGGGGGTTCGAGTCCCTCCTGACGTGCAGAAAGCTTCAAAACACTATGATAAATAAAATAAAAGCCTTCTTTAATGATGTCGTCAAAGAAATGAAAAAAGTTACTTGGCCGACAAAAGATGAACTCAAAGAATCAACAACTATTGTTATTGTTGTTTGTTTGATTTTTGCCGCGTTGACCTACGTCATCGATATGGCAATCACCCAGGTTTTTAAAGGAATATTTTAGGTATAATCGATGGATTCTCGATGGTATGTAGTTAGAACGTTTTCAGGACATGAAAACAAGGTCAAAAATCTTATTGATGCTGAGTTAAAAGATAACGAAAAACTCCTCGTAAAGATCCAGCAAGTCCTTGTTCCTACTGAAAAAGTTTTTGAAGTACGTGACGGAAAGAAAAGAAGTAAAACGAAAAACTTCTTTCCGGGATACATCCTTTTACAAGCTGAACTTGATGCTCAAGTAAAAGATTTTATTCTTAATACTCCGTCTGTTATGGGATTCCTCGGCCAACAAAACAACCCAAATCCGCTTCAGCCGGAAGAAGTTAAAAGAATTGTTGGTAGAATAACTCAAGAGGCGGGTGAAGAAAGAAGTGAGACGATATTCAGAACCGGCGATCTCGTTAAAATTATTGATGGTCCATTTAATAATTTTACCGGTAGTATTGAAGAAGTTAACGAAGAAAAAATGAAAATTAAAGTGTTGGTCTCAATTTTCGGCAGAAAAACTCCTGTCGAAATTGATTTTGTTCAAGCAGAGTTAGAGAAGTAAATTCTAAAGGAACGTTACAATGGCTAAGAAAATCACAGGTTATATTAAATTACAAATTCCAGCCGGAAAAGCTAATCCTTCTCCTCCGGTAGGTCCTGCATTAGGTCAAAAAGGTGTTAATATCATGGAGTTTTGCAAGCAGTTCAATGCAAAAACTTCCGGTCAAGAAGGCTTAATTATTCCTGTAGTTATTACAGTTTTTTCAGACAAGTCCTTCACCTTTATTACTAAAACTCCTCCTGCGGCTGTTCTCTTAAAGAAAGCTGCTAAAGTTGAAAAAGGATCGGCTGAATCGAATAAAATAAAGGTTGGCAAAGTTTCTAAAACTCAGGTTGAAGAAATTGCCAAATTAAAAATGCCAGATCTTAACGCAAATGATGTTGAACATGCTATGAGTATGGTTGCAGGAACCGCCAGAAGCATGGGCATTACTGTTGATGAATAATTAAATAATGAGATGATTTCAATATGAAAACTTCAAAAAGAGTTCAAGCAATTAATAAAGCGATTGATAAAAATAAAGATTATACAATTGCCGACGCAGTTAAAACCCTTCAAGAACAAACAAAAGTTAAGTTTGTCGAATCACTTGATTGCGCTGTTCGTTTGGGTGTTGATCCAAGACATGCAGATCAAATGATAAGAGGAACGGTTTCTCTTCCAAACGGAACCGGCAAAGAAGTTCGGGTTTTGGTAATGGCTAAAGGTCCGAAAGCGAAAGAAGCTTTAGACGCAGGCGCAGATTATGCAGGCTTGGAAGATTATTTAGAAAAAATTAAAGGCGGATGGGCTGATATCGACGTGCTTATTGCAACTCCCGATGTTATGGCTGAAGTTGGTAAGCTTGGTAAAATATTAGGTCCAAAAGGATTAATGCCTAATCCTAAAAGCGGCACCGTTACTATGGATGTAGAAAAAGCCGTTAAAGAAGTTAAAGCCGGAAAGATCGAATTCCGAGTTGATAAAACCGGGATCGTACATGTTTCCGTCGGTAAATTAAATTTTGAAACTGACAAATTAGTCGAGAATACAAACGCATTTCTTAATATGATAGTTAAACTGAAACCTGCCAGCGCGAAAGGAACCTACGTTAAAAGTGTTTTCCTTTCATCCACTATGGGACCAGGATTGAAGATATCAAAAGAAGAAGTGGCTGTACACTAAAAGTTTATTACGCACTGTAATGCTTCTATCCGACTCCATGTCAATAACTAAAATGATGTAGGAGAAAAATGAATAAAAATGAAAAAGCTGAAGTTGTAGAAAAAGTAGTTGATTTGGTAAACAAATCTACCGCCCTTTACATAACAGACTACAGCGGAATTAACGTCGAAGATATTAAAAATCTTCGGAGAGAATTCAGAAAACAAGGCGCTCAATATAAAGTAATCAAAAATACTTTGTTGAAAAGAGCCTTAGTTCAAGCTGGAAAATATGAAAAACTCGAAGCAAGCTTAATCGGGATGACCGGTGCTGTTTTTGCTGGAGAGAATTCTGTTGCACCGGCTAAAATCATCAAGAAATATTACTCGGACAAACAAAAATTATCTTTAAAAGCCTGCTATATAGAATCGCAGTATTTTGATGGTAAATTGCTTGATCAATTGGCTACTCTTCCGAGTAAACCGGAAATTATTGCAGGAATTCTTGGAAGTCTCGATGCCCCTGCTTCCGGAATTGTTGGTGTTATCAATTCTGTACTACGCGAGCTTGTTAGTGTGGTTGACGAAATCGCCAAGAAAAAAGCCGCTTAAATAAATTTTAATAAAGAAAATAATAGGAGATCTGAAATGTCCGAAAAAGTTGCTGAATTAGTAGAAAAAATAAAAAGCTTAACCTTAGTTGAAGCCTCTGAATTGAAAAAAGCTTTGGAAGAAGAATTTGGTGTTACTGCCGCTGCCCCTGTTGTTATGGGTGCCGCTGTTGCCGCTGCCGCTGCGCCGGTTGAAGAACAAACCGAATTTAACGTTATCCTCATTGCTGCAGGCGAGAAAAAAATCAACGTAATTAAAGTTGTCCGCGCTCATACCGGATTAGGTTTGAAAGAAGCAAAAGACCTTGTTGACGGCGCTCCAAAACCGGTTAAAGAAAGTGTCTCTAAAGACGAAGCCGAAAAACTTAAAAAAGAACTTGAAGAAGCCGGCGCTACAGTAGAAGTAAAATAATTATTAACTTTTTATTTCATCGTTCCCTTTTCTTAAAAAGTGATCCCGATTACTTCGGGATCGCTTTTTCTTTTTGTTTGTAATGATGATACAGGATACAAGCTATGATTTCGAAAACTAATTGGAGGATTTCACTTGGCTAAACAAAGAATTTCCTTTGGAAAAATTAAACCGGTTCTTCCTATCCCGGATTTGCTCGATATTCAAAAAGAATCTTTTGAAGAATTCTTACAGCGTAATATTCCTAATGCTCAACGCGAAAATAAAGGACTTCAAGCTGTCTTTACTTCCAACTTCCCAATTTTTGATAATAAAGAAAATTTCAGACTGGATTTTGTTGAATACAATATCGAAAAAGCCCGCTATTCAATTCAAGAATGTATTGAAAAGGGACTCACTTTTGCCGCTCCCTTAAAAGCAAAATTAAGACTTGCAACAAAAGACCCCGATACCGAAGAATTTATCAATGCCGTAGAGCAAGAAGTATATCTTGGAAACCTTCCGTTTATGACGGAACAGGGAACGTTTGTAATTAACGGCGCTGAACGGGTTGTTGTTACCCAGCTTCATCGTTCTCCCGGAGTTGCTTTCTCACAAACTATTCACCCGAACGGGACACCACTTTACGCGGCAAGAATTATTCCGCTAAAAGGTTCGTGGGTTGAATTTGCAACCGATATTAATCATATTTTGTATGTTTATATCGATAGAAGAAAAAAATTCCCTTCAACAACTTTATTAAGAGCGCTTGGTTATACAAACGATGAAGAAATTCTCCAACTCTTCGATTTAGTTGAAACCGTAAACGTGAATAAAGTTCAAATTGAAAACTACATCGGCAGAATGATTGCCAGCGATGTTTTCGATACATCAAGCGGTGAAATTTTCCTCTCAAGAGAAAGTATTTTCTCCGAAGAAGATGTTGAAAGAGTAAAAGATGCCGAAGTTGAAGAAATCAAATTTATAAGTGAAGAAATAAACACCGATCAGAGTTTAATTCTCAATACCTTAAGAAAAGATCCGGCGCATACTAAAGAAGAAGCTCTGTTCGCAATTTATCGTCAGCTTCGCACCGGTGAAGCTCCGGACGTTGATACCGCCGCTTCTCTAATTGAAAAACTTTTCTTTAATGACAAACGTTATGACCTTGGTGATGTTGGTCGTCATCGTATGAACGATAAATTAAAATTAGATATTCCGGAAACAACCACCGTTCTTACTCCGGTTGATATTATTGAAATTATGCGCTATATCATCCGCATGAAAAACGGGTTGGAATCGACAGACGATATCGATCACTTAGGAAATAGAAGAGTTAGAACTGTCGGCGAACAAATTCAACAGCAATTCAACGTTGGTATTTCGCGTATGTCGAGAACCATTAAAGAACGTATGAATGTTCGCGACTCAGAAAACTTTACTCCGCAAGAATTAGTAAACGCCAGAACAATAAGCAGCGTTATTAATGCATTCTTCGGAACAAATCCGCTATCTCAATTTATGGATCAGACAAATCCACTTGCAGAGTTAACGCACAAGAGGAGAATGTCTGCCTTAGGACCTGGCGGATTGACAAGAGAACGCGCCGGATTCGAAGTTCGTGACGTTCATTATACACATTACGGAAGATTATGCCCGATCGAAACTCCTGAAGGTCCGAACATCGGTCTTATTTCTTCGTTAACGATATTTGCAAGAGTAAACAAATACGGATTCCTTGAAACTCCTTACCGAAAAGTTAAAGGGAAAAAAGCTACTGAAGAAGTAACCTATTTAACTGCAGAACAAGAAGATTTATACACGATAGCTCAGGCAAATGCCGAGTTGAACGAAAAAAATGAATTCATGAACGATCGTATTAAGTCAAGGAATAAAGGTGAATTTCCTATCGTTCATCACGATCAATTACAGTTTATGGATGTTGCTCCTGCGCAGATAGTAAGCGCCGCCGCAACCTTAATTCCGTTCCTTGAACATGATGATGCTAACAGAGCTCTGATGGGTTCAAACATGATGCGTCAAGCAGTTCCGCTGATGATTACGGAAGCGCCGATTGTAGGAACCGGCTTTGAAGGAAAAATTGCCGTCGATTCACGTGCGGTTATTCTTGCCGAAGATGACGGCTTTGTAGAATATGTTGATTCAAATAAAATTGTTGTTATTTATGATTTAGATCCGAAATCAATTGAAGCCATTACAAGCTTTTACGATGTACGAAGAGAAACTTATCAATTGATTAAATTCACCGGAACCAACCAGGAAACAAGCATCAACCAAAAACCGATTGTTAAAGAAGGACAACGCGTTAAAAAAGGTGATGTTATTGCCGATGGCTGTGCAACCGACCAAGGTGAACTTGCTCTTGGCAGAAACGTTCTTGTGGCTTTTATGCCATGGCGCGGTTACAACTTTGAGGATGCTATTATTTTAAGTGAAAGACTTGTTGCCAACGATACTTTTACCTCGCTTCATGTTGAAGAATTTGAGTTGCAAGTAAGAGAAACAAAACGTGGTGAAGAAGAACTTACAAGAGAAATTCCAAACGTAAGTGAAGAAGCCGTAAAGAATCTTGACGAAAACGGAATTGTTCACGTCGGCGCAGAAGTAAAAGAAGGTGATATTCTGATTGGAAAAATTACTCCGAAAGGGGAAACCGATCCGACACCTGAAGAAAAATTATTACGCGCGATCTTTGGCGATAAGGCAGGCGATGTTAAAGACGCTTCCCTAAAAGCTTCTCCCGGTATTCGCGGAACGGTTATTAAAACAAGATTATTCAGCCGTAAGAAAAAAGAAGCTGACGGTAAGAAGGTTGAGAAAAAATCTTTCGAACAAGTTGAAGCGGCTCATAAAGTTAAAACTACCGCTCTATATAAAAAATTGATTGATAAATTAACCACAATTTGTAACGGACAAACTTCTGTCGGCATCCGCGATGTGGATGGCTCTGTTGTGCTGAGAAGCGGTACGGTAATTAAAGAAAAAACTTTTTCTGATCTTGATGACGTTACAAAATTAGATTACACAAACGGCTGGTTTGAAACTAAAAAAGTAAACCAGATCATTCAAAAATTATATGCAAATTATTTTGATACGCTTTCAGATTTTGAAGAAGATTTCAAGCGTGAAAAAATTAAAATCCAAATTGGAGATGAATTACCTCCTGGAATCGTTCAACTTGCAAAAGTTTACGTTGCTAAAAAACGTAAAATTTCTGTTGGCGATAAAATGGCGGGACGACACGGTAACAAAGGTGTTGTTTCTAAAGTTGTTCCGGTTGAAGATATGCCTTTTATGCCCGATGGAACTCCTGTTGATATTATCTTAAATCCGCTTGGCGTTCCTTCACGTATGAACCTCGGTCAATTGTACGAAACTGCACTTGGCTGGGTAGGAAAACTTCTCGGAGTAAAATTTGCCACTCCTATTTTTGATGGAGCAAAATTATCCGATGTTGAAAACTGGCTTGAAAAAGCCGGCTTGGACAAAGGCAGCAAAATTGAACTTTACGATGGAAGAAGTGGCGAAAAATTCCATCAGAAAGTTACTTGCGGTTATATTTATATGTTGAAACTGGGTCATATGGTTGACGATAAGATCCATGCCCGTTCAATTGGACCATACTCGTTAATTACGCAGCAACCACTTGGTGGAAAAGCGCAATTTGGTGGTCAAAGATTTGGTGAGATGGAAGTTTGGGCGTTAGAAGGTTACGGAGCATCAAATATTTTACAGGAAGTATTAACTGTAAAAAGTGATGACGTTGCCGGACGTTCCAAAGTGTATGAAGCTATTGTTAAAGGTGAAAATTTACCGGTACCTAATGTACCTGAATCGTTTAACGTTCTTATTAAAGAACTTCAAGGCTTAGGCTTAGATATTCACATTAATTAACGCTGAACAATTTATAAAAGTCCCGACTTATGCGGGATAAGGAGATTAGAAATGTCCTTCAGAAATCAAGAAAATACTGTAAGAGAAATTACAAATATTACTATCACCCTGGCAAGCCCGGATGATATTTTATCGCGGTCTCATGGTGAAATAACCAAACCGGAAACGATCAATTATAGAACGTTTCGTCCGGAAAAAGATGGTCTCTTCTGCGAAAAAATATTCGGACCAACTCGTGATTGGGAATGTTATTGCGGTAAATATAAAAGGATTAGATACAAAGGTATTGTCTGCGATCGTTGCGGTGTTGAAGTAACTCAGAAAAGTGTGCGAAGAGAAAGAATGGGACACATAGCACTTGCTGTTCCCGTCGTTCATATTTGGTTCTTCCGCTCACTTCCGTCTAAAATCGGAAATATGCTCGGATTTAGTACGAAAGAACTCGAAAGAATTATTTATTACGAATCTTACGTAGTTATGAATCCTGGTCCAACCGGTCTTAAGAGAAAAGATTTAATTTCGGAAGATCAATACTTTGAAGTATTAAATTCTTTACCTGCTGGAAATGACAGACTGCCGGAAAATGATCCGAATAAATTCTATGCACGTATTGGTGGAGATGCAGTTAAAGAATTATTAAAACAAACTGATACCGAAGCGCTTTTCAATGCATTACGTGAACAAGTAAAAATTGAAACTTCACAGCAGAAAAAAGAAGAAATGCTTAAAAGATTAAAAGTCATTGAAGCATTCCGCGAAAAAGAAGGAAAACTTCCAAACAAACCAGAATGGATGACGCTCAGCTATATTCCTGTAATTCCGCCTGAACTTCGCCCTCTTGTTCCTCTTGAAGGAGGAAGATTTGCAACTTCAGATTTAAATGATTTGTATAGACGCGTAATTATCCGTAATAACCGTTTAAAAAGATTAATTGACATTAAAGCTCCTGAAGTTATTCTTCGTAACGAAAAAAGAATGCTTCAAGAAGCAGTTGATGCGTTGTTTGATAATTCACGCCGCGGTTCTGCCGTTAGAAGCGATAACAATCGTCCTTTAAAATCTTTAAGTGATGTACTTAAAGGAAAACAAGGAAGATTCCGTCAAAATCTTTTAGGAAAAAGAGTTGATTATTCAGGTCGTTCGGTAATTGTAGTTGGTCCTGAATTAAAATTACATCAATGCGGTTTACCAAAAGATATGGCGGTTGAATTATTCAAACCGTTCGTTATCAGAAAACTTATTGAACGCGGACACAACAAAACTGTAAAAAGCGCCAAAAAAGTTGTTGATAGAAAAGATCCGATTATTTGGGAAGTTTTAGAAAAAATTATTGATGGTCACCCGGTATTATTAAACCGCGCACCAACGTTGCATAGACTTGGTATCCAGGCTTTTCAACCGGTACTTATAGATGAAAAAGCTATCCGTCTTCACCCAATGGTTTGTACGGCTTTCAATGCGGATTTTGACGGCGATCAAATGGCTGTTCACGTTCCGCTTTCGTATGAAGCTCAGTTAGAAGCATCGTTGTTAATGCTTAGTTCGCATAATATTCTTTCACCGCAGAACGGAAGCCCGATCGTTGTTCCAACGCAGGATATCGTTCTTGGTTGTTATTATTTAACAAAGAAGCGAGATGGTGATCTCGGAGAAGGAATGACATTTAGTTGTCCGGAAGAAGCGATCATTGCTTATAATAACAAAGTGGTTGGATTACACGCAAAAGCAAATGTGAGAATTAACGGTGAAATTATTGAAACTACCATTGGTAGAATCATTTTCAATCAAATCGTTCCAAAAGAAATGGGATTTTTTAACCACCTTCTTATTAAGAAAACCTTCGGTGGATTTATCGGTCAAGTCTTTTTAAAACTTGGCAATAAAGTTACTGCAAAATTCCTTGATGATTTAAAAGAAACCGGATTCCGTTACGCTACTGCTGGCGGCTTATCCATTAGCTTTAGCGACATGCTTATCCCCGCTGAAAAAGAAACTTATATCAGCAGTGCAAATGAAAAAGTTGATCAAATTCTGAATGAACATGAACAAGGTGTAATTACAGATACTGAGCGTTATAATAAAATTATTGACGTTTGGACACACACCACCAACGATGTTGCAAAAATCTTGATGGAAAAATTAAAGAATGCTGAAAACGGATTTAATGCAGTCCACATGATGGTTGATTCAGGTGCAAGAGGTTCTCAAGAACAAGTTCGCCAGTTAGCCGGTATGCGCGGATTGATGATGAAACCGCAAAAATCTTTAACCGGTCAAGCGGGAGAAATTATCGAGAACCCGATTATTGCAAACTTCAAAGAAGGATTATCGGTTCTTGAATATTTTATCTCTACACACGGTGCAAGAAAAGGTCTTGCAGATACTGCTCTTAAAACAGCTGACGCCGGTTATCTTACAAGAAGATTAGTTGATGTTTCCCAAGATGTTATTATTACGGATATTGATTGCGGAACCATTCTCGGAATTCATATTACCGCTTTAAAAGATGTTGAAGAAGAAAGAGAACCGCTTGCAGAACGTATAACCGGAAGAGTTTCTCAAGAAGATATTTATGATTCCAAAACCGACGAACTGCTTGTTGGCGCCGGTGAACTAATTACAGAAACCATTGCACAACGGGTTGAAGACGCAAATATAGATTCAGTTTATATCAGAACAGTTCTTACTTGCGAATCGAAACATGGCGTTTGCGCTAAATGTTACGGAAGAAATTTAACTACCGGAAAATTAGTTGAAGTTGGTGAAGCTGTTGGAGTTGTTGCCGCACAATCGATCGGAGAACCCGGTACGCAGCTAACCTTAAGAACATTCCACCTTGGAGGAACATCTTCGCGTATTGCAAGTCAGTCTCAAGTAGAAACTGCAGTAGGCGGTTATATCAAATTCAACAGAATTAACTCAGTTGAAAAAGAAGGTTTCTTCGGAAAAGTTCAAGTTGTAACCGGACGCCGTGGTTCAGTTGAAATATATGACGATAATGATGTTGTTATTAAAAAGTATGATGTTCCTTACGGTGCGGAATTGCATGTTCGTGAAGGGACAAAAGTAACAAAGAAAACCGCATTGTATAACCACGATCCATACAATTCGCTTATCATCACCGATATAGCCGGTAAAGTTAAATTTATTGATTTGCTTGATAACAATACGATACAGCAGATCACTGATGAACAAACCGGACACGTTCAGAAAATTGTAATCGAATCAAAAGATAAAAATTTAACTCCAAGTATAGCCATTGAAGCTCATGATGGTACTTCCAAAACATTTAACTTGCCGATTCGTGCATTTTTATCTGTTGAAGAAGGAGAAGAAATTCCAGCAGGTACTATTCTTGCAAAAATTTCTAAACAAGCTTCAAAATCAAGAGATATTACGGGTGGTCTTCCAAGAGTAACTGAACTTTTTGAAGCGCGCAGTCCGCAAGAACCTGCAATTGTTTCTGAAATCGAAGGAATTGTTAAATTCGGTACAAGAAAAAAAGGTTCGCGAGAAATTCTTATAGCTGCAATTGATGAATCGGATCAGAAAAAATATAACGTGCCGTTATCAAAACATATTTTGGTACAAGAAGGCGATGAAATCCCTGCCGGTGAAAAAATTACCGATGGACCGATAAATCCGCATGATATTTTGAAGATCAACGGTACAAATGCAGTCCAGGAATATCTTTTAAATGAAATTCAGGATGTTTACCGTTTACAAGGTGTAAAAATTAACGATAAACATATTGAAGTTATTGTAAGACAGATGTTGCAAAAACTTCGCATCGTTGATTCCGGTGATTCTAAGTTTCTTGAAGACGATACCGTTGATCGCTATGATTTCTTTGAAGAAAATCAAAGAATATCAAATTCAGTTGTCGTTGCTGCAAAAGGTGACTCTAAGTTAAAAGAAGGACAAGTAGTATCAAAAGCTAAATTGCGCGAAATTAATGCCGACCTTAAACGAAAAGCAAAAAAAGAAATAGAAGTTCGCGAAGCCAAACCGGCTACTTTCGAACACATTTTACTTGGCATAACACAAGCAGCGTTATCAACCGAAAGCTTTATCTCGGCAGCGTCTTTCCAGGAAACAACAAAAGTATTAACCAATGCTGCTATTGCGGCTAAGAATGATACTCTACGCGGACTGAAGGAAAATGTTGTTATGGGTCAATTAATTCCGGCTGGAACCGGTTTGAAGAAGTACAGAAACATTATTTTGAAGTCAGCAGAGCAAGAAGTTGAAGAATCACCAAGTATTTCTCAAGAAGCCTAAAATAAAAAGTAAAAAACATACTGGTTTTCTTGACAAAAAATAATATTAGTCCTATATTGTAAGGCTAATTTTTTTAATTAAAGAATTTTTGGAGAGTTATTAGTGCCAACAATAAACCAATTAGTGCGAAAAGGTCGCAAGGTTATTAAACAGAACAGCAAGGCACCCGCACTTGACGGATGCCCGCAAAAACGTGGAGTTTGTACAAGAGTTTATACTACTACTCCCAAAAAGCCTAACTCTGCATTAAGAAAAGTTGCAAGAGTTCGCTTGACAAACAATATGGAAGTTACCGCATATATTCCGGGTGAAGGTCACAACCTTCAAGAGCACTCAATCGTTTTAATACGCGGTGGAAGAATTAAAGATCTTCCCGGTGTTCGCTACCATATTATCCGCGGAACTCTTGATACAAGCGGTGTTGAAGATAGAAAACAAAGTAGATCTAAATACGGTGCTAAAAAACCTAAATCGAAATAAGAAGTATGAGAAAGAAAAGAGCTGAAAAGCGTTATATAAAACCCGATCCTAAATACAATGATATGGTTGTTGCAAAATTTGTTAATGCCATTATGTATGAAGGGAAGAAATCAGTCGCAAGGGATATAGTTTATTCTGCGTTTGATATTCTTGAAGAAAAAACAAAAAAACCGGGTGTCGAAGTTTTCAAAAAAGCGATGAGTAACGTTCAACCTCTTATTGAAGTTCGCAGTAGAAGAGTCGGTGGCGCTACCTATCAAGTCCCGATGGAAGTTCGCCCTGAAAGACGAATTGCTCTTGCGATGAGATGGATTAAAACCTACGCTCGTAAAAGAAGTGAGAAATCGATGTCCGTTAAATTAGCTAACGAACTCTTAGCGGCTTCAAATAACGAAGGATCTTCTGTAAAGAAAAAAGAAGAAACTCATAAAATGGCTGAAGCAAATAAAGCTTTCGCTCATTTTAAATGGTAATGAAAATTTAAGAAAGAAGAATGGCACAACTTTACCCCATAGAAAAAGTTCGTAATATTGGTATTATGGCTCATATAGACGCCGGAAAAACTACTACGACCGAAAGAATTTTATATTATACAGGCAAATTGCATCGACTCGGTGAAGTGCATGACGGCGCTGCTACGATGGATTGGATGGAACAGGAAAAAGAGCGCGGTATTACCATTACAAGCGCTGCAACTACATGTTATTGGAATGATCATCAAATAAATATTATTGATACTCCCGGTCACGTTGATTTTACCGCTGAAGTTGAAAGATCTCTTAGAGTTTTAGACGGCGCTATCGCATTGTTTTGTGCGGTTGGCGGAGTTGAACCACAATCAGAAACTGTTTGGAGACAAGCTGATAAATATCAGGTTCCGAGAATAGCTTTTATTAACAAAATGGACCGTATCGGAGCTGATTTTTACAATGCTCTTCAAATGATTCGTGAGAGATTGGGAGCTAACGCTATCCCGGTAACTTTGCCAATCGGCGAAGGTGATTTGTTCTCAGGAATTATTGATTTGATATCGTTTAAATGTATTATGTATCGTGAAGAGACGCTTGGTAGTACCTTTGACGAAATTGAGATTCCTCAAGGATTAAGAAAACTTGCAGACAAATATCGCACTGAAATGTTGGAAGCCGTTTCCGATGTTGACGATACGTTGTTAGAAAAATATCTTGCAGGTAAAGAAATTTCCGAACAGGAAATTATTAAAGTTTTAAGAACAGCAACAATTGAAGCAAAAATAATTCCCGTCCTTTGCGGATCTTCATTTAAAAATAAAGGCGTTCAACGTCTTTTAGATGCTGTTGTCGAATTCCTTCCGGCACCTTCTGATTCGCTTGATGTTATTGCGCACCACGTAGGAAGCAATGATACGATAAGAAGAAAAATTGATGAGAATGAAAAATTTACTGCTCTAGCTTTTAAAATGATGAATGATCCTTTCGTTGGGAAGTTGACATTCTTTAGAGTTTATTCAGGTAAGCTTGAAGCAGGTTCTTATGTTTACAATTCTGTTAGTCAGAAAAAAGAACGAATCAGCCGATTACTACAGATGCACGCAAACCATCGTGAAGAAATTGATAGTGTTCGTGCCGGTGATATTGCCGCTGCAATCGGTCTAAAATTTACGAGAACCGGTGATACTTTATGCAGTGAAAATGATCCGGTGATTATGGAAAAAATTATTTTTCCGGAACCTGTTATCCAAATTGCTATTGAACCAAAAACAAAAGCTGATCAGGATAAACTTTCTGAAGCGTTGGCAAAACTCTCTGAAGAAGACCCGACTTTTAAAGTTAAAGTTGATGATGAAACCAGCCAGACGCTTATAAGCGGTATGGGCGAACTTCATCTTGAAATACTTGTTGATAGAATGAGACGTGAATTTAAAGTTGAAGCAAATGTTGGAAAGCCGCAAGTAGCTTATCGAGAGACAATAACCAGTACAGTTAACGCTGAAGGTAAATTTGTAAAACAATCCGGCGGACGAGGAAAATTTGGTCACGTTTGGTTGGAGATTAGCCCAAATGAAGTAGGAAAAGGATACGAATTTATTAATGGTATTGTTGGCGGTGTAGTTCCGAAAGAATATATCACTCCGGTTTCGGCGGGTATTCAAGAAGCAATGAAAAATGGGGTTGTTGCCGGATTTCCAATGGTAGATATTAAAGTAAAATTATATGACGGCTCCTATCATGATGTAGATTCTGATGAATTATCTTTTAAGGTTGCTGGTTCAATGGGTTTTAAGGCTGGTGCAAGAAAAGCTAACCCGATTCTTTTAGAACCTATAATGGCCGTTGAAGTTGTTTCTCCGGAAGATTACCTGGGAGATGTGATGGGAGATTTGAACTCTAGAAGAGGAAGAATTGAAGGCTTTGCAGCAAGAAAAGATGCACAGGTAATAAAAGCTCAAGTTCCTCTTGCAGAAATGTTCGGATATTCTACTGTTTTACGTTCTATGACGCAGGGAAGAGCTATTTATTCAATGCAGTTTTCACATTATGCAGAAGTTCCTAAATCAGTTGCGGAAGAAATTGCTGAAAAATCAACCGGGAAAAGTCGTTAAAAAAACAAATAATTTTTTAGAAATCAATGAAAGTAAGTAAAAAGGAGAATTAAATGGCCAAAGAAAAATTTGACAGAAGTAAACCGCACGTAAACGTCGGAACAATCGGTCACGTAGATCATGGTAAAACAACCTTGACCGCAGCTATCACAATGGCTCTTGCCAGAAAAGGTCTTTCTCAAGTGAGAACATTCGATTCTATTGATAATGCTCCTGAAGAAAGAGAACGTGGTATTACCATCGCTACAGCACACGTAGAATATTCTACTGCAAAGAGACATTATGCTCACGTTGACTGCCCCGGTCACGCAGATTATGTAAAAAACATGATCACCGGCGCTGCCCAAATGGATGGTGCTATTCTTGTCGTGGCTGCGACGGATGGTCCTATGCCTCAAACAAGAGAACATATTCTTTTAGCGCGTCAAGTTGGCGTTCCTAAAATTGTTGTGTTTATGAATAAAGTTGATATGGTAGATGATCCAGAATTGATTGAATTAGTTGAAGAAGAAATTAGAGATTTATTAAAGAAATATGAATTCCCCGGTGATGAAATTCCTATTATCAAAGGCTCTGCTTTGCATGCTTTAGAAGCCGGTGCAAGCGGCGCTGAGACAACAGATGAACGTTATAACTGCATTTGGGAATTAATGGATGCTGTTGATAGCTATATCCCTGTTCCGGAAAGAAGCGTTGACAAACCTTTCTTAATGCCTGTTGAAGACGTCTTCTCAATTACCGGACGCGGAACTGTTGCTACCGGAAGAGTTGAAAGAGGACAAGTAAAGATTCAGGAAGAAGTTGAACTTATCGGTTTGGGTTTGCACAAAAAGACTGTTGTAACCGGAATCGAAATGTTCAGAAAAGAATTAGATGCAGCTATGGCTGGAGATAACGCAGGTATTCTCTTACGTGGTATTGATAAAAATGAAATTGAAAGAGGAATGGTTTTAGCCAAAACCGGATCAATTACTCCTCACAAAAAATTTGAAGCTCAGGTTTACATCCTTTCAAAAGATGAAGGTGGACGTCATACTCCATTTTTCAACGGCTATCGTCCACAGTTCTATTTTAGAACAACTGACGTAACCGGAGTTGCTTCATTGCCAGAAGGTGTTGAAATGGTTATGCCTGGTGACGATGTTCGATTATCGATTGTATTAATTACTACCATTGCTATGGAAGAAGGATTGCGTTTTGCTATCCGCGAAGGTGGACGTACAGTTGGTGCCGGTGTTGTTGGTAAAATTATAGAATAAATGAATTGAATAACGAAAAGGGAGTTTTTAACTCCCTTTCGTTTCTAAATAATTGTTAAGGAGATATATAAGTGCCTGGTCAAAAGATTCGTATTAAACTAAAATCATATGATCATATTTTGATTGATAAATCTACTGAAAAGATTATCAAAACTGTTAGAAGTACCGGTGCGGTCGTTTCAGGTCCAATTCCATTGCCGACAAAGCGCACTCTTTATACGGTTTTACGTTCTCCTCATGTTGACAAAAAGTCACGTGAACAGTTTGAAACCAGAGCACATAAAAGAATTATCGATATTCATAATTCAAATTCCAAAACAATCGATTCTTTGAGCAAGCTGGATATTCCGGCTGGCGTTGACATCGAGATAAAGTTATAATGAAAGTTGGAGTAACCATGTCTGGGTTATTAGGAAAAAAATTAGGAATGACAAATATTTTTGATGCAGATGGTCAACGAGTAGTAGCCACAGCTATTATTGTTGGTCCCTGCAAAGTAACGGCAGTTAAAACCGTAGAGAAAAATGGTTATTCAGCATTACAAATTGGATTTCAGGAAAAGAAGGAAAAATCTTTTTCTAAACCTGAGATCGGATTTTTTAAAAAGAATAATCTCCCTTGTTATGCTGTACTTAAAGAATTTGCTTTTCCTTCTGTTGAATCATATAAAGTTGGTGATGATTTTAATGCTTCATTCTTTGTTGAAGGAGAAATGATCAAAGTTCGCGGTATTAGCAAAGGAAAAGGTTTTCAGGGTGTTATGAAAAGACATGGCTTTGGCGGTGTTGGTGGAGTAACACACGGTCAAAGTGATAGACTTAGAGCACCTGGTTCTATCGGTTCTTCATCTTATCCTTCAAGAGTTTTTAAGGGAATGAAAATGGCTGGAAGAATGGGAAATGACTCAATAACCGTTGCTAATTTGAAAGTTCTTAAAGTTAATGCCGAACAAAACGTAATTTTTGTTAAAGGCTGTATTCCCGGATCAATTAACTCAATAGTTGAATTGTATAAAAAGTAGTTTGGTAAAAAAATGTTAATAGATGTTTACAAAATAGATGGTACTTTGTCCGGCGAGAAAGTTGAACTGACTGACAGCGTTTTCGGAATTGAACCGAATGACCACGTTGTTTATTTATCGGTTAAAGCATATCTCGCAAACCAAAGACAAGGTACACATAAAACCAAAGAACGCGGCGAAGTTAGCGGCGGCGGCAAGAAACCCTGGAAGCAAAAAGGCAGAGGCGGCGCCCGTGCCGGAACAACTCGTTCACCTTTATGGGTTGGCGGCGGTACTATTTTTGGTCCTCGTCCGAGAGATTATAGACAAGACCTACCTAAAAAAGTTAAAGCTCTTGCAAGAAGATCGGCTTTAAGTTATAAAGTAAAAGATGAGCAGTTACTTGTTGTTGATGATTTTAATTTTGAAAATCCAACAACGCAAAGCTTTTTTTCAATTTTGAAAGCATTAAAGATCGACGGGAAAAAGACATTGCTTTTAACAAATGGGAAACAGGAAAACGTCTGGAAATCCGGAAGAAATATTAGTAAAGTAAAAGTTCTTGAAGCACAAAATGCTTCTCCTTATCAGATTCTAAATAATCAAGTTCTTTTAGTACAAAAAAGCGCAATTGCAGTTTTGAATAACAATCAAGCGGCGCCGAAAGAGGTGGTAAGCTAATGCAAGGTATTTTAATTAAACCACTCTTTACAGAAAAAGTTACTAAAAGTAATACCGACCAGAACAAATATGGTTTTGTGGTTTCGGTCAAAGCTAATAAAATTGAAATTTCAAGAGCGATTGCAAAGAAATTCAATGTAACAGTAACCGCCGTTAACACGGTTGTTAACAAAGGAAAAGTTAAAACGCAGCTTTCAAAAGGCGGCAGATTTACCGGAAATACTGCAAAATACAAAAAGGCTTTTGTCTCTTTGAAGTCCGGTGATAAAATAGATTTATTTGAGCAAGTTTAAGCAAATTCGATTTGGAGCTACAGTAAATGGCAATTAGAAAAATGAAACCCGTTACACCGGGAACGAGATTTATGTCAATTTCATCTTTTGATGAGATTACAAAATCTACACCGGAAAAATCATTAACGGTATCCTTAAAAAAATCCGGTGGTAGAAATAATCACGGCCGCATTACATCACGCCATATTGGCGGCGGACATAAAAGAAGATATCGCATAATTGATTTTAAAAGAGAAAAATTTGGGATTCCTGCAAAAGTATTTTCAATTGAATATGATCCAAACAGAACTGCAAGAATTGCTCTTCTTCATTATGTCGATGGTGAAAAAAGATATATCATCGCTCCGGACGGTTTGAAAGTTGGTGAAACCATTCAATCAGGCACCGGATCAGAAATTAAAATTGGTAACGCGCTTCCTTTAAAAGAATTACCGCTTGGAAGTTTTTTACATAACGTTGAAATGAAACCTGGTAAAGGCGGACAACTCGGCAGAAGCGCCGGCGCATCAATCCAATTGATGGCTAAAGAAGGCGACTACGCCCAATTAAAATTAACTTCCGGCGAAATCAGATTAGTTAGATTAGAATGTTATGCTACCTACGGTTCTGTTGGTAATGCTGAACAAACAAATCTAAGCTTAGGCAAAGCCGGTAGAAGCAGATGGCTCGGAATTCGTTCTCATGTTCGCGGTGTTGCTATGAACCCAGTTGATCATCCAATGGGCGGCGGTGAAGGTAAAACTTCAGGCGGCGGTCATCCGGTTTCTCCATGGGGACAAAATGCCAAAGGTTTGAAGACAAGAAAACATAAAAAAGTATCTAATAAACTTATTATCAAAAGACGAAAGTAAGTAGAGAGTTAATATGCCTCGTTCAGTTAAAAAAGGACCATTTATTGATCTTAAATTGTTGAAAAAAGTTCAAGTACTTAACCAATCAAGCCTAAAAAAGATTATCAAAACTTGGTCGCGTGCCTCAACTATTTCTCCTGAATTTGTCGGTCACACCATAGCGGTACACAATGGAAATAAAATGATTCCTGTTTACATTACAGAAAATATGGTTGGACATAAGCTCGGCGAATTTTCTCCGACACGAATTTTTAGAGGTCATCCTGGAACAAAAGCTGAAAAAGCATCAAAAGCGAAATAGGACGGAATAAAGGTTTATGGAAGCAAAAGCTATTACAAGGTATATCGGTTCATCTCCGCGGAAAATGAGATTAGTTATTGATCTAATCAGAGGAATTCCAGTTGACAAAGCAATTGAAATACTTCATTTTCAGCCAAAACATGCATCTAAAGATGCGGAAAAAACTTTACGCTCGGCAGTCGCTAATCTTATTAATAAAGAAGACGGCGTAAAAGTTGAAACCAGCGAATTGGTTGTTAAAGCAGCCTTCGTTGATCAAGGTCCGACTGCAAAACGAATTTCACCGGCTCCAATGGGCCGTGCATTCAGAATTAGAAAACGCTCTTGCCACGTCACTATTGTGGTAGCAACAAAATAAATTAGGAGATTTCTTTTTGGGACAAAAAACAAATCCGATCGGTTTTAGAGTTGGCATCATCAGAGGATGGGACTCAAATTGGTATGAAAA
>JALNWB010000070.1 GCA_023231105.1 Ignavibacteriaceae bacterium
ATTTGTGAGTAAGAATTTATTTTTAAAATAACATGACCTCCACGAGGTCGAACAAAAAAATCCAAGGTTGACATCAATGAAATTTTTACGAATATATTATGTTTTATCGTATCTCATCATCTTTATTATCCCGGTAAATGTTTTTGCTCAGAAAGATACGTTAAGAACAAAGATTGAACACATTATTGAAGTGGCGAAAGGAAATGTAGGAGTAGCTATTATCAGTTTGGGAAATAACGACACATTAACAATCAATGGGGATAGCAAATTTCCGATGCAGAGTGTTTATAAATTCCCCCTCGCGTTGGCTGTTCTTGATAAAGTTGACAAAGGCATTTTATCGTTAGACCAGAAAATATTTGTGAAGAAGGAGGAATTGCTTCCGAATACGTGGAGTCCGTTAAGGGAAAAATATCCTGAAGGAAATGTGAACATTACTTTGGATGAATTATTAACCTATACCGTTTCGGTAAGTGATAATAACGGTTGTGACATTCTCTTCAGATTATTAGGCGGACCGAAAATAGTGAATGGCTATATCCATAATCTTGGGATTACAAATATTGCTGTTGCAGCAACCGAAGAAGAAATGCACAAAGATGGGAAGGTTCAATTTAGCAATTGGTGCACTCCTTATGCAATGGGGCAACTGCTTTCACTGTTCTATCATAATAAAATTCTTTCGACTAAGAATGGGAAATATCTTATGCAGATCATGGTGAAAACAAGTACCGGTACAAAGCGGATTAAAGGTTTGCTGCCGACAGGAACAATCGTTGCACACAAAACCGGGTCATCCGGTAGTAACGAAGCTGGAGTTATTGGCGCTCTCAATGATGTTGGGATTGTAACGCTTCCGAATGGAAACCATTTTGTAATTGTTGTGTTTATATCTAATTCCACCGCTGAAGAAGCGGTATGTGAGAATGTTATCGCTAAGGTTACGAAGGCCGTATGGGACTGGAGTTTGGGTCACTAATAGAAGTACAATAATTAATTAAATCATGAAATCAAGTAATACCAAATATTTTAGAAATAATCATCGACCAGTTGAAGTAAATATATATTTCATTTCTATGATTGTCTGTCTCTTTCTTATGTCTCACATTTCTTATTCCCAGAGTGGGCAATGGATTAAAATAAATGAAAGTTCATGTTATAGTATTGCGACACTTAATGATTCTTCATTATTTGCCGGTACTAGTGATGGACTTGAATATACTTCTGATTATGGAAAAACTTGGTTTGAAAAATCTTTTTCTTCCTCAAGCAATCGCGTTGATCATATAGCTATAAATGATTCTACTAATTCAATTTTTATTTTTTCCGGGGGTGACCGAATAATTTATAAATCTACAGATAATGGGAACAAATGGATTGTATCTATTGGGGAGGTTATCGGAATCACTTGTTTAATTTCAAAATATGGAACTTTGTATGCTGTTAGTAGCGCGGGGAAATTATATACGTCAATCAATGATGGTGTTTCATGGGATTCGAGTTTTGTAGTAGTAAATTTACAATCTGTTGATGCTTGTCGTTCCGGTCAGATTTTTGTGGAAACTGGACCTGCTGAAATTTATACGTCAAAAGATTCTGGCAAAACTTGGAACAAACTAACGTACCAAAATTCAGAGTCTTTTAGTTCATCATTTGCGATTAATAACAAAGACGAGATTTATTCAATCTATGGCACTGGGATTATTGTATCAAAAGATTTTGGTGCTACTTGGACATTCCAATCTGTTCCGATAGATGCACCGTACGAGCGTAGTTTAGCAATTGATGAAGATAATAATTTATACCTTGGAGTAAGAGTACTATTAAAATCCTCCAACGGTGGATTGAATTGGACAAATTATGGGGGCCAATTTTATTCTTTAAATGGAATAGCTGTGTACAATGATAATATCTTCGTTGCTACCGAAGGTGGCATATTTCATTTTGATCAAACCATTCCTATTTATGTTGGTAGCAATTATTTCCCACTTCATCTCGGAAATATTTGGCAATATTTAAGCTATTCAAGTTCTTATCGTGATCCTGATAATTATGAACTCGAACAAAATTGGATTGAGAAGGACACTCTAATAAATAATTATAAATATTACTCTTATAAGAGTATTTGGGACGATTTCATTTATAAGAATAAATGGGTTAGGTATTCTGAAGTGGACAAAAAAATATTCATTCGGGATGGTGATACTGATAAAATATATATGGATTTCAATTTACCTTCTATGGCTACCTTTCAACAGTTCACGGGGTCATATATGGTTCAAGCAACGATATATGAAGGGAGTAAAAATCTTTTTGGAGATACTATAAAGTATAAAGGTTATGAAAACGGCACTCTCTTGTATGGATTAAGGATGGAAAATTTCGGTGAAAATATTGGTTTACTGCGATATAGTAATGAGGGTACATTTGGTCCAGATTATAGTGATGGTAGAGATTTAATAATGGCAGTTATTTATGATTCAACAAATACACCGACATATTTATCTAATCATTATAAACCGGAAATAAACTTAGCCCCAATTAATTTTATTAATACAGAACAATTTCAAATAAATTTTTTGATTAATCATAAATACTCAAAGTTTTACGATCCTAGTATACCTTTTAAAGGAATCAATTTTATCGATTCTGTTTATATGATAAGTTATTATTCAAAAAATGATTCAACAATAATGAATGATATTGTTTATGCAAGTAATACTTCAAAAACCAACAAATATTTAATTTCTTCAGTTGTTGATACAATCTTACTAAAAAATGGATTTACATTTAACTATAAAATTATAGCTAAGGATAAAGGGATAATTCCTGAGACTTCCGCTTCTCCGGATAACGGTTATTACCAAATCATATGGGATGAAAATACTGCTATTGATGATTATGAAAAAGGTGCAATGGCATTTAGTCTTGACCAGAATTATCCTAATCCGTTTAATCCAAGTACAGTAATCAGTTGGCGGTTGTCAGCCAGCAGTTACATAACATTGAAAATTTATGATGTGCTTGGTAAGGAAGTTGCAACGTTGGTGAATGGGGAGAAAGGACCGGGACTATATAATTACGAATTTGGAATTAGGAATTATGAATTGGCAAGCGGAATATATTTCTATCAACTTCGAGCAGGGAGTTTTGTACAGACGAAGAAGATGATTTATTTAAAATAAACGGATGTTGGACTTAAGTATAACAGATATCTCAACAACATTAAGATAAAAACTTGCTTTTCAAAAGTGAAGAATTATCTGTGAGTACAATATCGGGATGAAATTTAGCTTCATATTTTCGCAAATCTTTTTCAGTATCAATTGAATAAAGACAAATCTGCAGGTTCTGTCTCTTAAGGTTTTCAATAAAACTTGATTCAACTAATTTATAGTTTAGGCAGACGATTCCGTTTACGCTCTGTAAAATATCTAAAAGTTTTCCCGTAAAGGGAATATGAATAAAATGTTCAAAATCAAAACCAAATTTATCTACCGCACTATACCCGTCATTGTAATTATCAAATAGAAAAGTTAACCGCCGATTTTTATTAAAATTGAAAACGGAACTAACTTTAGCTTGCAAATAAATAATTCGAGAATTTACCGTATTGCAAACAGGATAAAAACTAAAGCACAATTGCATTGTATTCAAAAGAGAATTAATCCTAAACAAAACTTCCGGCAGCCAGGAGATGATAACAATATTCTCCAGCAGGTTTCGCTTTGCTGCTTCATTGATTATTTTTTCTTCCGCACCGGACTCTTTTATATCAAGATAGAGTTTTACTTTTTTATGCGGTTCAACTACTCGGAATAATTCATCTAAAGTTAAGATTGATGCCGAGGAATTTTTATAACGAATCTTTTTCATTTCTGAAAGAGTTTTATCTGCGATAAACGGTTGAGATGAGAACTCATCTCCTAATTTAGCATCGTGATGGATTACAATTTCTCTATCCTTTGTTGTGCGGCAATCAACTTCAAAATAAAAAACTTCTTTTGCGAGAGCGTTCCGAAGTCCTTGAAGTGAAGCATCATGGGAATTGAATCCTCGTAAACGATGAGAAACGATGAGTGTTTTATTTTGGTTTTCAATCATAATTGTTCTTAATTACAGAAAAGAAATTAACTTGTTTTGTACTATATGAAAAATAGTGAAGCAAAAATAAAAAAGGAAATGATTGCTCTGGAAATATTATTTACCGTTTCCATTGCGTTGATTATTTGTTTGATATTTTTAGCGAAGTATATTCTTGCCGGAGTTCTAATTCTCACAGCGTCGGTAGTTTTTGGGAATATAATAGGAAGAAAAAATCTGTTGATGAATTTTAATCACTTTAAGAAATTTTCTTCCGATAAAATAACCGGACAATTTGAAGTTGCAAAACCGACAGCCAGCTTTTCCGAAGAGAAGAAACATGGAATTCTTTTACTTCATGGATTTTCCGCTTCTCCGCAAGAGTTTCGCTTTCTAATTCCTTTGTTAAAAGAAAATAATATAACTTTTTACGCTCCGCGTTTAACAGGGTTTGGAATTGCCGATGTAACGAATTTGCAGTTCGTGCAATCAATGCAGTGGCTTCGCGATTCTTTAGAAGCCTTTGATCTATTAAGTCAGCATGTTGAAGAAGTCAGCATTGTTGGTCATTCGATGGGGGGATTGCTTGCTGTAATTCTTTCACAGCAGCGAAAAGTAAAAAAACTTGTGTTAAGTGCGCCGTATTTAATTGAAAACAAAAATCATAAGTTTAAAAAGAAAATATTGAAAATACCCGGCGTTCTTTGTCTTATGAGTTTGTTTTTGCCGGTAGTAAAAAAATCTTCTTTTGAAGAAAATTCTGATCGGTTCGTTTATCATGCAGTTCCGCTTCATTCGATTAAAGCATTGTGGGGCTTACACAGTTTGCTGAATTATTCAAAAATTAAAAATGAAATGTTTCTTTTATCCGGGAATCTTGATAACACCACCAACATGAAATTAAATGAAGAAATATTAACTGAAAAGAAAATATCTTTTCAGAAATATGAGTTTGAAAAATCCGGACATAACATTTTGGAAGACTTTGAGAGGGAAGTAGTCGCAAAGAAAATTATTGATATTCTAAAAACATAAAATTCATTATACAGAAAGCACTTTCACCTTGAAGAAAAATAATTATTTCAGAAAAACAGTTCCTTTCTTAATGCTCTGGTTAATTTTTGCGGGATGGGGAAATGTCGGACACAGAATAATTAATCCGAATGCAGTCAATTCATTTCCGCAAGCATTTAAACAATTTAGTTTTTGGAAAGATTCATTAGCCAACCATGCTTCTGATGCTGACACCCGTAAAAGTAAAGACAAAAACGAATCGCCTAAACACTATATTGATTTGGAAGAGTTTAGTGATTTCATAACTAAAGGGAGCGTTATTCAAAATTACGATTCTGCTGTTGCTAAATATGGACTTTATGCAATTACCAATGCGGGTTCTTTGCCCTGGACAATAAAAAAATGTTATGATACACTCGTTTCTGCTTTTCAACAAAAAGACTGGCATCATGCCGTACTTTTATCGGCTGACTTAGGCCATTATATTGGCGATGCTAACATGCCCTTGCATTTAACTACCAATTACGATGGACGACCATCGTCTCAAACCTCAAATGGAATTCATTCGCGATATGAATCTACAATGATCAGCAAATATTCCACTTCACTTCCAATTCAACAGAATGAAGCGGTTTATTTAGCAAATGCACAAGATTATATTTTTACGATGGTCTATCAGAACTATCATTACGTTGATTCATTGTATTTAGCAGATTCAATTTCTTATACAACAGCAAAAAGCAATAATTCAGATTTATATTATTCGACTCTTTGGAGTTTAACAAAGAATTATACCGGTAAATTATTTTCCAATGCGTCTGAGACTATAGCTTCTGTTATGTACACTGCGTGGGTAAATGCGGGAAGTCCTGCGGTGTCGCCAACGTTAGCTGAAGAGTTAAATCTTCCAGAGAAAAGTTTTTCTTTAGCACAGAATTATCCTAATCCGTTTAACCCGACAACAGTAATCAGTTATAAGTTGGCAGTCGGCAGTTATGTAACACTGAAAGTTTATGATGTACTTGGGAATGAAATTGTAACGTTGGTAGATGAAGTAAAAGAGGCGGGAAGCTATGAAGTTGAATTTCAGTCAACAGTAGGCAATCGGCAGTTGGCAGGCGGAGTATATTTTTATCGGCTAAAAGCTGGGGCGTTTGTTCAAACAAAGAAAATGTTATATTTAAAATAACACCGTATAAATATTTCCATTCCTTACTTCGAGAAAAGAGAAATTGAGTTTAGAGTACCTCAATTTCTCTTATAATATATTCTCTTAGCATATTCAAACTTTCCAAAAAAATTCGATAATAACGGTAACGAGTTATGTGCTATAATTGAAAAATATTGAAGAGAATTTAGATGGATGAAAAAATATTACTTTATGACTACCGGTACATGGTGAGTGGAATAAATAATGGTTGATCTAATTATCATTGTCAGTTTATTAGCGCTTCACGGAATAATTGCTTTATGTGAAATGGCTTTTGTTTCATCAAAACATTTTAGACTTCAAGAAAAATATCAGAAGGGAAATAAATCAGCCGGATTAGCGCTGCATCTTCTTGAAAAACCGGAAGAACTTTTATCTACGATGCAGTTCGGTATCACCCTTACCGAAATTATCGCCGGAGTTTTTGGTGGAGTAAGTCTTGCGGATAAAATAACTCCGGTATTTGAATCAGTTTCATTGTTAAAACCTTATGCAGCCAACATTTCGTTTATTCTTGTAGTTTCATTTATTACTTATTTAGCGGTGATTATCGGTGATCTTGTTCCTAAATCGATAGGTTTGAGAAATCCCGAGCGTTATGCAATATTTTTTGCTCCTTTCATTAATATGGCTAACAAACTCTGTTACCCAATCGTTAAAGTGTTAAGTCTTTCTACAAAATTAATACTCAGAATTTTGTTAATAAGAAGGAAGAACGGTCCTCCGGTAACCGCCGATGAATTAAAATATCTCATTTATGAAGCGTACGAACATGGGGTCTTACAAAGCAGAGAATCAGAACTTCTACAGAGTATGTTGAAGCTTAATAAAGTAACTGTAAAAACGATGATGAATCCTGTTGATCAAATAATATGGATAAATTATTCCGACCCATTTGAAAAAATTCACGAAATTATGTTAAACAACAATTACTCAAGGTTCCCGGTTTATCGTGATTCTTTCAATAATGTTGTTGGCGTTTTATCAAGTAAAGAATTTATAGCAAAATATTATACTGAAGGAGTGTTTCAACTTGAAGAAATATTGTTTGACCCACTTATTGTTAAGCCGGGACTTGATGCTCTCAAACTTTTAGAGAAATTTCGTGATGTACGCAGTTACATGGCAATAGTAATGAGTGCCGAAGGTGAGGCACTTGGAATTGTGACGATGCATAATTTAGTTGAAACTATTGTTGGTAAACTGCCGGAATTTTATGAAACCGAAGAAGATCGGTTTTTCCAAAGAGACGACGGTACTTATTTGCTTGATGCCGATCTATCATTAAATAAAACTAAAGAATTACTTTCAATCGATGTTGAAATAGAACAAAATGTAACTCTTGGTTCTTATTTTCATCAAAGTATGAACAGAATTCCTAAAGTAGGGGATAAGGTCATTCTGGAAAAATATAATTTTGAAATAGTTGATATGGATGGAATGCGTGTTGATAAAATATTGGCTAAGAATATTGCAATCGCTCAATAAACGAAGTTAATTTTTAGACGATCTACAAAATGTTCTTATTGCCAAAATATTTCAGAGCAAAAACGGTTATGTCATCCGATTGAATTGTTCCCAGTGAATGAACGCGTACATCAGCAATAACTTTGTTGCCAATTTCATCCAAAGAGAGATTTGCACATTGAGATAAACTGTTTATAAGTTTTTCATTAGAGAATAATATTCCTTCTTTATTTAACGCTTCCGTCACTCCGTCAGTGAACAAAAAAATAACCTCATCTTGTTGAAGAGTAAATTTTTTTGAAACGAATTTGAAATTCTCACTTACACCTAAACCAATTCCATCTGTTGTTTCTGTTTCTTTAATTTCAAAAGATGAAGTGATCACACAAGGCGGATTATGCCCGGCATTAACATATTCAACTTGTCCGTTGGTTAAATTAAGTATCCCGCAGAATACAGTAACAAACATTGATGAAGGATTATCTTTTACAAGGATATTATTAATATGTGAAAAACCGGTCTGTAAATCAGGATTGGAGATTAAATATGATTTGATGATCATGCGTGACATAACCATATACAAAGCTGCGGGAACTCCTTTGTCAGCTACATCGCCAATAACAAATGCAAGTCTGTTCTCATCGATAAAAAAATAATCGTAGAAATCACCACCGACTTTTTTGGCGGCAATCATTTTAGAAAAAATATCAAAACGATTTTTAACTTCCGCAGAGTTTAATTCTTGCGGCAGCATAGATTGTTGAATATGTTTTGCAATTTCAAGTTCTTGTTGGATGGCTATAAATTGGCTGCTGACTTTTAATGCTTCTTTTATTTTCTGATTTTCACTTATGGCTTTACTTAAAGTAATATCCAGGTCGTTGAATTCGATTGGTTTCATTAAGAAATCATATGCTCCAATATTCATTGCCTGCCGGATATTTCCCATATCACCATAAGCGGAGATAACAACTGAAATCAAATTTTCGTTCAAGTCTTGAAGCTTTGAGAGAAAGGTTAAGCCATCCATTTCGGGCATATTAATATCAGTTAAAATTAAATCAACATCTTTCTCTGAAGAAATCTTATCCAGTGCGACAAGTCCGTTTTCAGCAAAAAGAAACGATAATTCTCGATCCTTGATTTGTTTTCGGAAATGTAGTTCGAGGAGTGGCTTTAAATCCGGCTCATCGTCAACAACCAATATTTTATAACACATTTTATTCCTATTTGTTAATGGATGAAATAAAATATTACTCTACGGCAAAATTAAAAAATCTAATAATAAAAGTATCATTAATTCTACTTTGGAAGTGTAATAATAAACTCTGCAAATTCACCTTCCTGTGTTTCAATTTTAATTGTACCGTTATGTTCATGAACAATGATTTCATAAGTGATAGAAAGACCAAGCCCTGTTCCGGCGCCGGGAGGTTTTGTAGTAAAAAATGGTTGATAGATTTTATCAATAATTTTCTGGGGAATTCCTTTCCCGTTATCATGAATTCTTATTTCAACTTTGTCATCAAGATTTTTGCTTGTCACTTTTAATACCGGGTCAAAAATATCGCCGGACTCTTTCTTCTTAATATGAGTTGAGTAGCAAGCGTTGGTCACGATATTGAGAAAGGCTCTGCTAAAATCTTGAGGTACAATACTTATTATTCCAATTGAATCATCAAGTTCGGTTTCAAGTTTTATATTAAATGTTTCATCTTGGGCTCTCATTCCATGATAAGCAAGATTGATATACTCAGTAAGAAGATTATTAAAATTAGTAGGGCGTCTTTCCCCGGTTTGACCTCTTGAGTGTAGAAGCATTCCCTTCACTATACTGTCTGCTCTTTTTCCGTGCTCTTTAATCTTTTTAGCAATTTGTTCAAGATTATTAAGAATATCCTGTACATTTTCATAATCATTTTTATCAATAGTTCCGTTTAACTTTCCCAATTCTTCACGCAATTCCTTTATTAAATCTCCTGAAATCTCGGAAAAGTTATTTACAAAGTTTAGAGGATTTTTTATTTCATGCGCAATGCCGGCAGTTAATTGACCAAGCGAAGCCATCTTCTCCGCTTGTATTAATTGTTTTTGAGTTTCTTTTAGTTCGTGATGTGACGTTTTAAGTTCTTGCAGAGTTTTATCAAGTTGAATATTACTCGCTTTCAATTCTTTGTTGGAAATATGAAGCGACTCTTCAGCTTGTCTTCGTTCTTTAATTTCGTCTATCAACTGAAGTCTGGGTCTTAAGTCATGCCCAATTATTACACTGCCGACTTCATCTCCCATTGAATCTTTAATAATTGAAAAAGAAATTCCGATCGGAATTTTCACTTTCTCTTTTGACAGAAAGTTGACTTTATACTCATCATGCTTTGAGAGATCATAATCATCTCGAGATAAATATTTTACTTCTTCAACAGTAATACTTCTGTTTAAATTATTTTGCTTATACTCCGGTATTTTTTTTAAGATTACGTTTCTCAATGAAAAGTTCGGTTTGGAAGCGCCGGGGAATGCCAAAATTACTTTAAACGGTTTCCCCAATAATTCATTTTCATTATAACCTAATATTAATTCCGTTTGATAATTGATCTTTACAATTTCTTCTTTCGGATTGATCAAAATAATTAAGTCCCTAATATTTGCAACTATTTCATCGCTGGCTATGTTGGAAGTGAATGCCATTAGTTTGAACCTTGCGACCGCATAGACAATGGTCAATATCCAAATTAATATTAAAATCGGTGCAATCGCCGGGACCAGTACAATATTTAAAACAGGGAAGGATAAGTTTGTTGTTGACCCAAGAGACGATGCTATTAATCCCGACCAGACAATTAAATTAGCTTGTATTTTTTCTCTTTTCGATTTAGAATTTCTGCCCCATCGCCATACGAGGTAAATTCCCAACATAGTGTAAAACGAAAAGTAGGTTACATAAAGGATGTACCATGCTGAAATATTGCCGTGTACCTCCATCACTCCTACCTCGGTACTTACAAAATCAGTTGCAAGAAGGGTTCCGGTAAATACGCGAAAAAGAAAAATTGGAGCAGGCAAATAAATGAAAAGATAAATCCACCATTTTGTTAGAACTTTATTCTGCTTTGATAACAACATCATAAAGTGAATGAGGAATGCCGGGAATAAACACCATCCAAAGGCGGAAATTTTATACCAGAACCAAATACTTGATTTATTCCCGCCCGGGAAAATATAATACGAGGATAATGCCCAGATAGCAAAACTTAAACATATCCCAAGAAAAGTTCTGTTGAGCATTGATCTCTTATCTAATCGAAAAAGATAAAAACCAAGAAACAGATATGTTAGAAATGAAAGAAATGTTAACAAAGAAAACAAATTCATATTTTATTCCTGATTGAATGAATAGCTTTCTATAAAATTTACACTAACAACTTATTGATTTAATAATTAAAATGAAAAAGAAGAAATTTTGACTTAGGTCTGCTTCTGAAAAAATCACTTTCCAACTTAAGCATTATTCTTCATCCGGTTTGATAATCAGGTCTAACTTTGTAATTTAATATCATCAGATATAAGAAGGTTTTGTAATGCAAAAGTTTTTCAAACTCAAGGAACTTGGCTCTGATTTTAAAACTGAAATTCTGGCGGGTATAACAACTTTCCTGGCAACAATGTACATCATTATTGTAAACCCATCCATATTAGCGCAAGCCGGTATGCCTTTTAGCGGAGTATTAACCGCTACGATATTAGTCAGCGCTTTTTCAAGTATTATGATGGGCATTTATGCAAAGAACCCGATTGTTCTTGCCCCCGGAATGGGAATTAATGCTTTTTTTACTTACACAGTAGTAATTGGTATGGGCGTTGATTGGCACATAGCTTTAGGTGCTGTATTCTGGTCGGGAATTATTTTTTTATTACTTTCGGTTTTCCACGTTCGTACGCTGATCGTTAAATCGATTCCGCAGCAAGTTAGATACGGCATTGCAGTTGGTATCGGGTTATTTATTGCACTCATAGGATTTATCAATGCAAAGTTTATAGTTGCTAATTCGGCAACAATAGTTGGTTTGGGAGAAATGAATCTAATTACCATCACCTTTCTTATAGGATTAACGGTTACTTTTATTCTTGTCATCAAAAAAATAAAAGGAGCGTTAATACTTGGTATCATATTCACTACTCTTCTTTCAATTCCGATCGGTAGATTTTATGGAGACGCATCTACAATTAATTTTGGCGTTCCCACACTTGTAACCTGGAAGGGATTATTTGCGATGCCGGACTTCAGTCTCATTTTAACTTTGAATTTTGTTGAATCGTTAAAACTTTCACTTCTTCCGGTCGTCTTTTCATTTTTATTTACCGATATGTTTGATTCACTTTCCACTTTAATAGGAGTAGCGGAAGCCGGCAATTTAAAGGATAAAGAAGGTGAACCGCTGCGAATCAGAGAGTCACTAATTGTTGATTCATTCGCATCATTTTTTTCAGGTATAGTCGGAACCAGTTCAGGAACATGTTATATTGAATCAGCCGCGGGAATTGAAGAGGGAGGCAGAACTGGTTTAACTGCTGTAGTTGCGGGATTATTATTTTTGCCGTTTATATTTTTATCTCCCGTACTTTCAATTGTTCCGTCTATAGCAACTGCTCCGGCTTTAATTTTAGTCGGTGTTTTCATGACCTCTCCAATACTTAAGGTGAATTGGAAAAAGTTGGATGATGCTATTCCGGCTTTTTTAGGAATGTTTTTAATCCCGCTTACTTTCTCAATTACCCAAGGGATTATCTGGAGCTTTTTGAGTTTTACAGTAATTAAAATTGCCGTTGGGAAAGCGAAGGAAATTCATTGGATGCTTTTAGTTATAGACGCATTTGCAATACTTGCATTATTCTTAAAATGATTTGAACAAACAAAACGAATGTAATGCAAAAAACCGAGGGTGATGTTCCTGAGTTACAATCGCAAATTCATTTAGTTTCAACATAAGAGTTTGGTCGAAACAGAGTTTCGACCTACAATTATCAGCTGTAAATTCTTAAGTTAGTCCCACTAAGACTTGTGTTGTATTTTGTTAATGATTGTTGTGCCGGACCTTGAGTTACAACTCCATCTAATGTATAGGTTGAACCGTGGTTTGGGCAGAAGAATTGATTTTGTTGAAGTTGAAATTCAACGGTAGTGCCTTGATGCGTGCATGCGGCTGAAACAGCTACAAATGAAGTTTGGCTCACACGTCCAACTACAATTCCATTATTAACAACGGAACCGCCGATAGTATTTAACGGCTGATTTGCATGTAAGGTTAAATCAAGCGTTACATCTACATTTGATGGCGCTACGGGGTTGTCTGTGTTCTTTGGGCTGCAACCTACACAATAAACAAGTCCGGCTAATGCAGCGCCTTTCCCGATGGTGACTAAGAAATCCTTACGATCCATAAAACATCTCCTTGATTAAAGTATGTTAAAAAAAATCATTCAACAAAAATTTGTTAAAAATTGAAAGCCTGCACGATTGAGAATTTCAATTCATCTTTTACCGGGATCATCAATAACGAAGGTCTCTCAACTTTAAATGCCGTTAAACTGATTCCGAATTTTCCATTAACAATTAATTTATTGTTTGTCCATTTCGATGAGGCAGAAATTACAATATCTTTTGTTATTCCATGAAATGTAAGTTTACCATAAACTTTAAGACTATCTCCATTCTGCGAAATATTAGTGCTTGTAAAGTTGGCTTCGGGATATGAAAGAGCGTCGATAACTTCCATCGCATGAGAATCCCGGTTTGAATTTCCGCTATTGAAAGTTGTAACATCAACTTGAACGGATACTTGTTTGATCTCTTTTTTCCCAATATCAATTGTAATATTACTTTGAGCTTCTTTACTAATTGATTCTATTTCATGGAAAGGATGAGTAAGCTGATAGGTTATTGAAGATTCCTTCTTAACAGACTCAATCTGTTTTGTTTGAGCCGATAATATAAAACTTAGAAATAAAATTATAATTAATGACGAACCTTTAAATATTTTCATTGCATTTCCGATTAAAATGTTATAACAATCATTGCAGATGCGAAAATTGCAGTAGTTATATAACCCGCAACTTGATGATAATGTGCTTTATCCGTATGGAATTGGCGATGTGAAACTATCAAACGACCGAGCAGCGGAGTAGCGATCATTCCTGCGATGTGAAACCAAGCCAATGTTTTATGAATTGATGTTGTGCTGACTTCATCGCGACGAATCATGGGGGGAGGGGAAAGAATTGATAATAATCCAGTGAGAGTGTAGGCTGAAACAGTCAAGTTAACAAACAAATATTTCGTTTTTTCATAATCTCTTCTGCCGTACACACCGCCGTCGATAATTTTCTGACCATAATAGCAAGTTGCTAACATTAATCCGAGTGTAGTAAATCCGCCGATTTGATGAATTGATAACATGGTTCGTCTTAAACCAAGTTCGCTTTTACGGGACTCACGGGTTAACTCAGGCGCTAATCCTACTGTTCTTAAAAATCCATTTTCTCCCCATAATCCTTTTTCCATCAGGCTCATATTTTTAGGGAGCAAATTTGGTTTTACCGTTGGGAGAATAGTATCTCCATCAACAGAAATGAAATTGTGTGATAGTTCCGATTGATCAATCGAATTTTGAATTGTTTCTGAAGTGTGTAAAGTTTTGGAATTGAAGGAAAGCCCTTGAGCGTTTGTAAATGAAGAGAACAACAATAACGTGAAAAACATTGTGATAATATTTTTCAGTAAAGTTATACTTAATCTTATACCTAATTCAGATTGCATATAAAATGATCGACTTATAATCATTTAGAGTTCCTCTACCTGTGATAGTAAAAAATAGTTATTTCTTCATAAAATTGTGATGCGCAAACACAGATAATCTTGTTAACAGAAAAAAGGTGGTAAGAAAGAATCGATGTTTACAATAGATCAAATAATAAATGAAATAAGATAAACGCAATCCAATAGACTGCGTTTATCTTAATTGAGTTTACTCCAAACTATTTCGTTTGTGCAAATCTTGCATTAACTTCGTCCCAGTTCACAACATTCCACCAGGAAGAAATATAATCCGGTCTTCTGTTTTGGTAATGCAAGTAATAAGCATGTTCCCAAACATCCAATGTTAAAATCGGGAATCCTTTTACTTCAGAAATATCCATAAGAGGATTGTCCTGGTTAGCACTTGAGGTTACAACTAATTTTCCGTTGGATGCAACAAGCCAAGCCCAGCCAGAACCGAAACGAGTAGCAGCAGCATTAGAAAATTGTTTTTTAAATTCATCGAATGAACCGAAAGCACCATTAATTGCATCAGCAACAGCGCCGGTTGGAACGCCGCCGCCGTTTGGTTTCATTATTGTCCAGAACAAATTGTGGTTATAAACGCCGCCACCGTTATTTTTTACTGCAACCGGCGCTTTGGAAATTGAAGCGAAAAGCTCTTCAAGAGATTTTCCTTCCAGTTCGGTTCCGGCAACTGCGTTGTTTAAATTATTAACGTAAGCTTGATGATGTTTCGAATGGTGTATTTCCATTGTTAATTTATCGATATGCGGTTCAAGTGCATCGTATGCATAGGGAAGTTTAGGCAATTCAAATTTAGCCATAGTAGTAGTACTCCTTAATTTATTATTGATCGTATTATTAATTTCTTTAATTGATTTTCCGTAAAGGGAAAATGAGGAAAGAGCCGCTGCTTTTAAAAAGAATCTTCTCTGCATCATACACCAAAGGAATTTCCGCAGCCGCAGGTTTTTGTTGCGTTCGGATTATTGAAAACAAAACCTTTTCCATTCAATCCGTCGGAAAAATCTAATTCAGTGCCGGAAAGATAAAAAAGACTTTTGCCGTCAACAAACAGTTTCACGCCTTTAATCTCTATAACCGAATCACCGTCTCGCGGTTCGCTGTCAAATCCTAATGAATAGGACATACCGGAACAACCGCCGCCTTTAACTCCAACGCGCAGTCCAAAAGATTCAGCGATCTTATTTTCACTCATAATTCTTTTAACTTCACCGTAAGCTTTTTCAGTTATGGTTATTTCAGTTTCAAATTGAACTTCACTCATTGGTACCTCAAGAATTTCATTATTAATGTTCTTACAAGTAGTAACAAAACAAAATAGGAGAATGTTCCCGAGAGATAAAAAGAAATGAAATGTTTTGGGGAAAAGATGAATTGTAACACAGATTAATAATCTGTGTTACGGAGTGAAATATTTAAAAACCAAAAAGTGAGAGTGAGTTTTTTGCCCAATTAATGACCGGGGAAAAGTAAATTCCGAAGAAGATAACAGCGACGGCAAGTACCGAAGCATAAATGTTTTCTGCCAAAGGGAATTTAACTTGAGCAACTTCTTCTTTCGGTTTATTCAGGAACATGTGTTTCAATACGCGGACGTAATAGTAAAGTGAAACCACACTGTTCAAAACCATGATAACGGAAAGAACGATCATCTTAGCGTCTAACAAGGCGAGAAAAATATAAAGCTTTCCGATGAATCCTGCTGTTGGAGGTAAACCGGTAAGTGAAATCAGAAACACACCAAGACTAACTCCCATTAACGGCATTGAATAACCAAGTCCATCGTAGTCCGATAATTCTTCACTATTAATTTTATTGCGGATAATGATGACAACCAAAAAAGCGCCGAGATTCATTACCATATAAATAGCAAAGTAAATCAAGATGGCAATTAATCCTTGATCGGATAGAACTGCGAGAGCCGCTAAAAGATAACCGGCATGTGCGATGCTGGAGTAGGCAAGCATTCTTTTAATATTGCTTTGCCAAAGTGCGGCAAAATTACCTAAGGTCATTGTTAAGATCGCAAGAAGAACGAGGAAATCCTGCCAATAAAATGAAGGAAGAATAACCCAGGTTCCAAGTGTTGAAGTTTCCAGGAAGAAACCGGTTTTTATTAAACGGATGAGTAATGCAAAGCCTGCGGCTTTACTTGCAACGGATAAATAAGCCGTGATTGTTGTTGGCGCGCCTTCGTAAACATCAGGCGTCCAGAAGTGAAAGGGAACGGAGGAGATTTTATATCCAATTCCCGCAAAAATTAAGATCAATGAAAGATTAAGAAGGAATTTATTTCCGGCGGTTACTTGCAATAAATAATTAATTTCATAAAGATTAGTGCTTCCGGTTAAACCATACATAATCGAAATACCAAAAAGCATAATGCCAGTTGAAGATGCGCCGTAGATTAAATATTTTAATGAAGCTTCGGCGCTTCTTGTTGAAGTTTTAATAAAACCGGCTAACACATACGAGGAAAGAGAAACTAATTCAATTGAAAGATAGAGTAAAATTAAATTGGTTGCCGAAACCATGAAAAACATTCCGAGGATCATTCCGAAGATCAGCGTGTAGTATTCGCCGATCCTATCCATCGAATCATGCAATTCTTTCGAGATAATCGAAAAAAGAATTACCAGGAATGAACTGATGAGAATTATCATTTTAAAGAATGAGCCGAAAGAATCAACCGCAACCATTCCTTTCCCGGTATCATTTAGAAAAGCCATTGCGTTAGCGTTGTAATTATCCAACACAAAATAAAAAGCTACGGCTAATCCAATTAAAGAAATGTAAGGAAGAACTTTTTCTACTTTGCTCGTAATTAAATCGGCTAAGACAATTACTGCAATGAGAACGGAAATTGCAATTTCCGGGTAGAGCAACGGTAAACTATTGAAAAAATATGTTAACGGCATAAATTAAAACTCTAAGCTATTCAATTAAAATTGTATCGATGAAAAAATTGTCTGCGACTTAGCCATAAAAGTAACCATCGTGTTTACCGATGAATTCATCAAGTCCAGCATAAACGAAGGATAAACTCCGAGAATAAGAATGATAACGGCAAGAGGAACCAACATAGCATATTCTCTAAAATCAAGATCAGGAAGTTTGTTCCATTTTTCATTTAATTTTCCGAGATAAATACGTTGCAAAGTCCAAAGCATGTAGCCGGCGCCTAATAAAATTCCTGAGGTGGAGATAACAGTCAAAACACGAATTTGAACATTACTGAACGCACCGAGAAAGACGAAAACTTCGGAAATAAATCCGCTTAAACCGGGTAAACCGATTGCTGCAAAGAAAGCAAAACTTACAAAGCCGGTGTAAATTGGCATCTGAACCGCCAATCCGCCAAAGTCATTAATACCGCGTGTATGAGCTCTATCATAAATAACTCCCACAATAAGGAAGAGCATTGCGGTAATTGTTCCGTGATTGAACATCTGGAAAACGGCGCCGGAAATACCGGCAGTGTTTAGAGACGCCATTCCAAGCATTACAAATCCCATGTGTGAAACGGAAGAGTAAGCGATGAGTTTTTTAAAGTCTGTTTGAGCCATTGCACAAAGCGCGCCGTAAACAATGTTTATTGTTCCGAAAAGAGCGATCCACCAAACTAATTGCTGTGTGATTTCAGGGAAGATTGGATAATTAACTCTCAAAATTCCGTACGTACCCATCTTTAAAAGAACGCCGGCAAGAATAACGCTTATTGCAGTTGGCGCTTCAACGTGTGCATCGGGCAGCCATGTGTGGAAAGGGAACATCGGAATTTTGATTGCAAAACCGACGAACAATGCAATGTAGGCTATAAATCTTAAGTTGTTTGGATTTAACGGAGAAAGAATTCCGGTTTGCGTGTAATTCTGCGGATCCATTAAAGCAATCATATTAAACGTGAAAACTTTTGTTCCATTAGCAAGAGTTTCCGTTGCGCTTAAATACAAACCAATCATTACTAAAAGGATAAACACCGAACCGAAGAGCGTGTAAATAAAGAACTTGATAGCTGCATATTCTTTTCTTGGACCGCCCCAAATGCCGATCAAGAAATACATTGGAAGAAGCATTAATTCCCAAAAGATGTAGAAAAGGAATAAATCCAACGAAACGAAAACTCCGACCATTCCGGTAACAAGCAAAAGATACATTGCGTGATATCCTTTTAACGAATGATCAATTTTCCAGGAAGAAATAGCGGCGATAAATGAAATTAAAGCTGTTAAAAAGAGGAGAGGAGCGCTTAAACCGTCAATGCCCATGAAATAATCAACTTTAATAGTTCCCAACCAGGAAACCGTTGCAATTTCGATCCATCTGAATTTCTCAACAAATTGATACGTC
>JALNWB010000071.1 GCA_023231105.1 Ignavibacteriaceae bacterium
GATGTTGCGTTACGAGAACCGAATTACCGGCGATAAAAATTTTCTTGTTGATACGCAGATCAGAAAAACATTCGCCAATATTGATGCATTTGTAAAAGCGACAAATCTTTTTAATAAATCGTATAAAGATTTTAACGGCGTTTTTCTTCCGGGAAGATGGTTGTTTGCGGGAGTGAGAGCAAGCATTCAATACTAATATGAACATTAATAATTATTGAAAACTATGTGGTTTCAAAAAGAAATAAAACTTCAGCAAAAGAAAAGAGGATTTCATTTAGTTACGAATGAAATCCTTAAACAAATTCCGGAGATAAAGAAAATTTCTATTGGATTGATGCATGTTTTTATTCAACATACTTCCGCTTCTCTAACCTTAAATGAAAATGCAGATCCCGATGTTCGGATTGATATGGAAACTCACTTCAGTAAAATTGCCCCGGAGAATGCACCACACTACATCCATACAACTGAAGGTTCAGATGATATGCCGGCACATATCAAAGCGTCCTTGCTTGGCTCGTCGATTACAATACCCATTACAAACGGAAGACTAAATCTTGGAACCTGGCAAGGTATTTATCTTTGTGAACATCGTAATTATGGTGGAGCGAGAAACCTTGTGATAACGATTAACGGAGAAAGCCTGGAGTGAACTAGAAATATTTGTAACTGATAAAATCATTTCTCATGGAGATTTCATTACGTTTATAAAAATTAAATCTTTCCGCACTTGTAACTTTCCTCAATCTCATTTGTCTATTTAAAAGCCGAATGAATGAAATTAATATAACATACGACGAATTATCCTTGCCGAAACTTTATGAAAAGTTTTCGTCTGATGTTTTCAAGTATTCCTTCAGTATCCTGAAACATTATGAAGAAGCACAAGATGCCGTTCAAGAAGTATTTGTAAAATATGCAGAGAGTGAACATTCATTTAAAAAAGAATGCAGCTCCAAAACCTGGTTATTAATTATTGCACGCAGTTATTGTTACAATAAAATCAAAAGCAAAAATTTTAATAATGAACGAATAGATGATTCGTTTGTGCAAGGTTACACCATTGATTTTGAAACTAAAATGGACATTAAAGACGCTTTACTGCAACTTTCCGAAGAACATAACGAACTGATTCATTTGAAAGAGTATTCCGGTTATTCTTACAAGGAGATTTCGGAGATCACTAAACTTTCGGTTGAGAATGTGAAAATAAAATTATTCCGGGCAAGGCAGCAATTAAAGAAATATTTAAAAGATGAGTGATGAAAATGAAACACTATGAGTTTGAAATAAGTCAATTTTTAGACAATGAATTACCAGCTGATGAGCAGAAAAAACTTTTTATGCACCTTTCTAAATGCAGTGAATGTGCCGAAGTGTTATCCGATTTTATGAAAATGAAAAAGGATGTAAAATCTGTTTATAACGATATGAATGTGGAGTTAAAGGATTCTTCTGCTTTAATGAATTTATTAGAGCCTCCAACAAAGAAACGAAATAGCTACAAAACAATGTTCTACTTTACCGCCGTGGCTTCGCTAATGCTTGGATTCTTTCTTATTCTTTTAGAAGGGAATCAATCTTCTTTAAAAAATCAATATTTACAATTACAAAAGGAAAGTCTTAAACTTCAGAATGAATACGCAGTTGTACTAAATGAAAAAAGACAGCTAACGGAAGTAAACAAAACTTATTTTGATAAAATGAATTTGCTAAAGACAACATCATATAGATTACCAACAACTCATTTCCCAAAAACATCGGTTATAAATGGAAGTTATAAAGCAATAACCTCAATCAATAAAAAAAGAATTCCTTCCGGAGGAATGCCGGTTGCGTTTGCAAAAATAACTAAAGAGGATTTTCTTATTCCTCAAATTATAGGGAATTAAAATGAAGAATAAATTCTTGCTTCTTTCTTTTTGGTTTTTGATACATGTAATTCTTTGTGCGCAGAATGATGAACTTCTCTTAGAAACAAAAATCAGTATTGCCAACAAAAACAGCTCACAAACTTTTATCCTTAACGTTTCAAAAAATATACAAGAGGCAATAGAGGGATACTTTTATCTGCCTTCTGAAGGGAATGCACTTAGTGGTGAAATTATTCCCGGCGGATTTTCTTTTCTGAATGACAAAATATTTGGTGACCCCATTTCTCTTTTTGCCGATAAATGGGTCAAAAATAAATTCCCGATGCAAGACATAGCGCCCATTACAAATCGTATGAATGTTGGTAAAGTATTTTCATTTCAAATTACACCAAAACAAATTGATGAAACCGGCGATTCGATGTATCTATTCTTGAAATATTGTATTTACGATTTGATCAAACAGAAAGTAACTGATTTGAGTTTTGATTATAAACTCCAATTGTTTTATAAGTTTGTCGCAGTGCCGTTTAACCGCAAAATCAGTTTTGATTTTATCAACGCGCATTTTAAAGATCACACAATTTCATTTCAGTTTTTGAAGAAGAAGCAGTCCGATGTAATAGCAAATTTAAAAGGTAATGAAATTATTGCTGATGAACTGATGAACTCAGTAGATCAATCCCGGATCGTTGATGACAAGTTAAATATTGGAATAGAATTCCTCAGAAAAGATATAGATGCTTCAATAAATGGATACGATTCTTTTGACTCCGAATTTTTATTGAAAGTACAGCAAGATCAACTTGGCGAAACGAAAATAGAAAAAAGTTTTCAATGGGAGGATAAAACGTTATCTGTGCCGGTTTATTATTCCCATTTAAATTTCCCGTTTAGACTTTACAACGATGAAAAAGAAAAAAATTATAGTACTTATAAAACACGGGATGATATTTTTCAGTCGGATTATCACATCATCATTGTTCCGGTTTCTTTCAACAAGGATACACTTGTGGCAGATCTATTTATCACCTACTCAAAATTAAAAACAGATGATGTAAACCGGTGGACACCTATTAAAAAGAGACTTAAGCTGGTAAAAAATTTACCGCTGGAGATAGAACTTCCTAAAGAAAATTGGAGTATGAATTTTACGAAAGGGAGCGAACTCTATGATATTTACGGATATTCTGATTTCGAAAGATATGTAAGCGAATTTTTAGTCATTCATTTCAATACAAATAAGTAGCGGAGAATAAAATGAAAAAATTAGTGATAGTGTTTTTGCTTGCGTTTGTAACGGTTTTCCCGCAACAAAATAAAGGGAAGATCAGCTTAACTTTTAATGGAGAAGTGATCGAACTACCTATAAACACATTAAATATTAGAAAAGGAGATAAAATTCTAATCAGTGTTCGTGCAGAACAGAATGATTCCATCTCACAAAAAATGGTTGCTCTTGAGCTTGCTTTCAAAAAACTTACTTCAGATGACAAGTCAGGACTCGATATTTTTGAAACACGTTTACAGATCAGTAGCAAAAATAGTGTGGAATATTCTGGCAAAGAATTCATGCTAAATTTATCCAATGATGGTGAAGGGCGTTATGGTATTTATAAAAAAGGCGAACGAGTTACATGGGAGATAACTAAAATAAGTATGAAGTTATCGGTGAAGAGAATTAGTTTAGAAAATGACGAATTAAAAATTGTAGGAGAATTTAGTGGGACTTTTCAGTCTTTGCTGGATGGAGCCTTGCGTAAAGATATTGCAGAAATAAAAGATGGCAAATTTGAAATAATTCTTTAAGAGTTTGAAATGAAAATTACAACAGTTGATGTAACTCCCGACTCGTGGAAATATATTGAAGAACTTTTCGGCAGCAACGGCGCTTGCGGTGGTTGCTGGTGCATGAGTTGGCGCATTGCAAAAGATGAAAAATGGGATCGCATAAAAGGAACTGAAGCAAAGAAACGTTTTAAAAAATTAATTACTTCGGGTAAGGCGCATGGTGCGCTCGCTTTTTCCGGTGATGAAGTTATCGGTTGGTGTTCGTTTGATAAGCGAATTGATTATTTAAAACTTGATAGAGCGCCAAGTCTAAAATGTGACGACGCTGAAAATGTTTGGTCGATTCCGTGCTTCTTCATTAAAAAAGGATTTAGAGGCAAAGGAGTTGCAGCTGCACTACTAAAGCATTCTGTTAAAACTTTAAAGCAGCAAGGAATAAAAATTGTAGAAGGTTATCCCGTAAAATTAGATAAAGAATTACCTGCCGCATTTGTCTGGACAGGAACTCTTTCGCTCTTTGAAAAAGAAGGATTTGAAGTTGTTACCAACAAAAAAGGGAAGCAGAGAGTGAGGAAAGTGTTTTCGTAAAAAATCATACTGTATTTTTCTGCTTTGGAAAATTCCATCTAAGTATATACATTTAGTATACACAAAGGCGATTTTATTTATGAAAACTGTTTCCTTAAAAATTGATGATGTCATCTTTAATGAGACCGAACAAGTCTTAGCGAAAATTAAAAAACCGAGGAATCGATACATTAATGATGCATTGGATTTTTACAACAAACTCCATAAGCGAAGTGCACTTGCTGAAAAATTGCAACGAGAGTCTAATCTCGTAGCAAAAGATTCACTAAAGATTTTACACGAATTTGAAAAATTTGATGACGACAATTAAGCAGTTTGATATTTGGGTAGCTGATCTTAATCCTAGAATCGGAACTGAATCGGGTAAAGTACGACCGACTCTAGTAGTTCAAACTGATTTACTCAACAATCATCACCCATCGACTGTAATTTGCCCAATTACTACAAATATTTGTGAAGAAAGTGAAATCTTACGAGTGAATATTCGAAAAGGGGTAGGTGGTCTTTCCGCAGATTGTAGTATTATGATAGATCAGGTTAGAGCTATAGATAATATTAGACTTAAAAAGAAAATTGGAACTTTACCAAAATCTCTTATAGACCGGGTAAAAGAAAACCTAAAAATAATTCTAGATTTAGATTAAAGTATTATTCAAAGTACAGGCAAGTAATCAATCATAAAAATTTAATCACAAAACAAGGAATATTCTTTATGAAAACCGAACAATCAGACCTACTCACAGCGGGAAATATTGCAAAAGCATTATCCATTTCCGATGCAAAAGTAAAGAAAGCAATTACTGAACTTGGAATAAAACCGACTGCAAAGAAGGGGATTTGTAACTTGTATTCTAAGGATGTGCTAGCCAAAATAAAAGCCACTATTAAATAAAAATGGTATATCAGCGATACCGAAGACGGTATCGCTAATCGGAAAAATCATTCCGATAGATCGGAATGATAGGGAATCACATCCTGATTTATCGGGATTAGTTCGCGTAGCGTCACGCCTTGGCGTGACGCTATATTCTATCGCGTATGATTCAGCAAAACAAAAAAATGAATATGATCCCAACTTTTCATATCGGAACAGCGGGATGGTCTTACAAAGACTGGGTTCCAAACTTCTATCCTAAACAACAAACAAAAGATTTTGATTGGCTTCAGTTTTATGCCGCCAATTTTAATTGTGTTGAGGTAAATTCATCGTACTACACTTATCTCTCTCCCAAAATTGTTGAAGGTTGGATCAGAAAAATTGAAGATGTTGATGACTTTCTCTTTACGGTTAAACTTCATCAAGATTTTACACACAATAGAAAATATAACAAAACCAGTGTGAAATCAGTTTCTGAAAATTTGGTGATGTTAGCACAAGCAGAACGACTCGGTGGAGTCTTAATACAATTTCCATATTCATTTTCGTTTAATGAAACAAACACAGAATATATTCAGCAACTCAACGAATCATTTTCCAGCTTTAATCAATTTGTTGAAGTGCGCCACTCATCATGGATTAATCAATCTGCATATGACTTTTTCAAAGCATTGGATATTTCATTGTGTACAATTGATCAACCGGAAATTGGAAAGGCAATTCAATTTGAACCGGTGGTAACAAATGAAACCGCTTATCTTCGTTTTCATGGAAGAAATGTAGATGCGTGGAAAAAATCTCTTGCAAATTTTGGGAAAGAACAATCTTACGATCAGCAAAATGAACGTTACAACTATCGCTACACGCAAGGCGAGTTAGCCGAAGTAATGCAAAAGATAAGACTGATTTATGATAAGGTGAAAAAAATCTATATCATTATGAACAATCATCCACAAGGAAATGCGGTGGTAAACGCAAAAAAATTTATGGAAATGTTGGATGTGACGGTTCAAAAAATACGATCCAACTTATTTTAACAAAATAAAATTACGGAGTTATTGGAATGAAATCAGATGAACTTAGCACAGCATTACTTAATGCAACTGAGACAGCCTACAGCAAATTGCAAATTATTTCGGAAGAAGAGAGTTGCAAGAAAGATAAGCCGGAAAAGTGGTCGTATAAAGAAGTTGTTGGGCATTTGATTGACTCCGCTTCAAACAATCACCAACGATTTGTGAGAGCGCAATTTAAAAACGATTTAGTTTTTATTGGTTACCAACAGGATGATTGGGTGAATGCTCAACATTATCAAGATGCTCCATGGCATTCACTTCTTCGGCTATGGTACGAATTTAATTTACATCTTACAAGGATAATTGCTGCTGTTCCGGATGAAACTCTTTTACTGAAAAGAACTTTACACAATCTTGATGAAATTGCATGGAAGCCGGTTGCAAAATCAGAACCGGTAACACTTGTTTATTTTATAAATGATTATATCGAGCACATGCAGCATCATTTAAAACAGATTATTTCAGAGCGCAGATGAAAACAGCGTTACTCATTGCTAAAACTGAGATTGTTCGTTAAGTTGCAACATGAATTTGATGTCAGTTTGAAAACGATTGATATATTAATTTAAACTTCATGTATTTATTCTTAGAATAACACCGGAGGAACAAATGGAACCGGATTTAAAACTTGCTGTGTTGATTGATGGAGACAATATTCCATCAGCTTATATAAAAGAAATGATGGAGGAAATCGCAAAGTACGGCAATCCCACTATCAAAAGAATTTATGGCGATTGGACTAAACCAAGTCTTTCAAAATGGAAAAATATTCTTTTGGAAAGCGCGATTACACCGATACAACAATATGGTTACACTACCGGAAAAAATGCCACAGACTCAGCCATGATTATTGATGCCATGGATATTTTGTATTCGGAAAAAGTGAATGGCTTTTGCTTAGCTTCCAGCGATAGTGATTTTACGCGGTTGGCAACCAGGTTAAGAGAAGCGGGAATGAAAGTTTTTGGTATCGGTGAAAAGAAAACTCCCGAGCCATTTATTGTTGCTTGCGACAAATTCATCTATTTGGAAATTCTTAAAAATCAAACTAAAGAACCTACCGACGGCAGTGAAGCTACAATAACAAAGGGGGAAACATCAAAGAAAAATGAAGTGGACAAAATTACTCCCAAAGTAATTAAGTTGATCGCATCAACAGTATCTGATTTAGCGGATGAAGACGGCTGGGCTTTTCTTGGTGATGTTGGAAATCTTTTACAAAAGAAACAACCGAATTTTGATTCGCGTAATTACGGATTTCAAAAACTCACCCCACTTATTAAATCAATTGATAAATTTGAAATTGAACAGCGCGAAAATCAAAAGGGGAGATTTAAATTGATCTACGTGAGGAATAAAGAATAGAAAGCGAGATTTCTGCCGTCTAAAATTTTTTTGATGGCAAGTAAAATAAATCTTGCCTTTTGTTGATGAGAACTTTATTTTAGCAACAAACTTATAGGGATAGATGATAATCTCTGTAAAAGAAAACCATCACTACTGTAATTCCACCGGGGTTTCTGCTCATGAGTTATTTCCCTCGAAGTTATAAATAACAACACAACCAATATTCAATGGAGGTTCGTATGAAAATTTCAAGACTCAATCCGTACAACGGAACAAACAAAACAAGAGCATTTTTTGATCTTGTTACCGGAGAAGGAATTGAAATAAAGGGATTCACTTTAGTGGATGGTTCAAACGGTTTGTTTGTCAGTTCACCTCAGGAGAAAAGCAAAGACGGAAAATATTTCGACAAAGTTATTCTCCCGAAAGAATTGAAAACCGAACTGACCACATTGGCAATTGCCGAGTACGAAAAAGTTAAAGGGTAATTGCAAACTTCCAATACGGGAATCAGCGTCACGTAAAAGTGTGACGCTGAACTAAAAAATCATTCTGATTAATCGGGATTTAATAATGTAGCGTTCCGGTTTACCGGAATGCGATGTTTAATATGTTAATGTAGTTCGGTGTTTCATTATTGTCGGTGGTTAAACCGCGATACCGTAAACGGTATCGCTGCGCAAAAAAATCATCGTAAACGATGATGGAAATCCCATCCCGATTTATCGGGATTTGTTTGTGTAGCGTTCCGGTTTACCGGAATGCGGAGTTATGAAAAAACGAAAATATTATCATAATCCGATGTTGTAAAACGCCTTTGTTAAAATCGCGTTACCGTAAACGACAACGCTATCCGAAAAAATCATCGTAAACGATGATGAGAAAATTATATTTAAATTTATCCCCAAAATTTCTTTCAACTTTATACTTGTTACTTTCAACTGATTTATGCCCACAATCTTTCACCTTGATTTAGACGCTTTCTTCGTTTCCGTTGAAAGGATACTTGATCCTTCGTTGGAAGGGAAGCCTGTTGTTGTTGGCGGAGACCCGCACGGTAGAGGAGTAGTTGCAGCCTGTTCATACGAAGCTAGATCGTTCGGTCTTCGTTCCGGAATGCCGATACGTGATGCGTTTAAACTTTGTCCAAAAGGTATTTATCTGCATGGACACGGCAAAGAATATTCGCGTTACTCCAAAGCCGTAAAAAATATTTTAGAACGCTATGCACCCGTAATGGAACAAGCTTCTATCGATGAATTTTATATGGATTTTTCAGGTTGCGAAAAAATTTACGGAAATCCTTACTACTTTGCATCGCTTCTTCAAGCTGAAATAAAAAAAGAACTTTCCTTGCCTTGTTCCATCGGAATCGCTTCAAATAAATATGTCGCAAAAATCAGCTCGGACTATGCTAAACCGGAAGGTATTACTTACGTTGTTGCAGGACAAGAACAAGAATTCCTGGCTCCACTACCGATAGAAACAATGCCGGGAATTGGCAAAGTTACCACGAAAGAATTAAACGCACGCGGCTTTAGGATTATCAAAGATATTACAAACGCTTCGAGTGAGTATTTCAGTCTGCTTTTCGGGAAATATGGAATAGCAATTTATGAACACGCACATGGAAAAGGTTCTGAATTTCTTACCGTTGAACGAGAGAGAAAAAGTATCGGCAGAGAAGAGACGTTTCAAAAAGATATAGCCGACCATAAGGAAATTGAGAACATACTTTTTCATTTAGTTGAAGATGTTAGTAATTCGCTTCGCAAAAAAAAATGGATGACAAAAACCCTCACTTTGAAATTGCGTTACTCTGATTTTATCACTTTAACACGTTCACTATCATTAAAAGAACCGACGAGTAGCGATAAAATTATCTATAATGCGGTGGTAGAATTATTTCGAAATGCTTACAAAAGACGCGTTTCAGTTCGACTCATAGGCGTTCAGCTTACTAATTTTTACAACTCATTTGAACAAGTAAATTTATTCGATGGAAAAGATGAAAAAGAAAAACGGATGCTACAGGCAGTTGATGCGCTACGACAAAAATTTGGAGTAAAGATCGTGCATTATGGAGCGGTCTAAAGTTCGCGGGGATAAATTTATTAAAAGTTCAACGAAATTCATTGCTTGTAAAATAGTTTTTATCTCTATAAATTTCTCCCAAGAATTTTATCTGTTTTATAAAAATATATCTGAGGAATTAGTAAAAGCTAATTGATTTTAGATATAATTCCTCAAGCCAATTTCTTCTCCTCAAGGTCCTCGTTTGCGCATGCCATATTAGTAGTTATCTAACTAGAAACTTTAGTTCAAATCACTTAAAAAGAAGGAGTATTCAAATGAATTCTAAAAAACTGCTTTTTTTCTTTTTGTGCTTTTGTTTCACTCTTGCTGCACAACAAATTCCCAAATGGAGCCTCGAACTTGATTCCCCGATAGAGAGTTACTATTTCCTCGACAAAGGGAATCAGCTTTTCTTGCAATGCGCTGAAAATATTTACTTGTACGACGCAGTTAAGGGGGAAAAGAAATATGCGCTTGAAATTGATGATTACGAAAAAGAGGGCGTTCATCAAATAGCCGGGAATTATTATCTGGTAAGCGCAGATGACAAAGTTAAGGGTTATGATGCACTTACCGGTAAATTAGCCTGGGAGAAAGAGTACCCGGATGTAGACCAAAAAGATTTTGTAAATCTTTTTTTAATTGGTGATCTCACGGTTCTAAGATTTGGCGGAATTCATATCGGAATTGATCTTCAAAACGGGAATGAATTATGGCGTCAGGAATTCGGATATAATCAGAAACTTTATCAGTTCGATACTTGGAATTGGAAAGTTTTGAAAAAGCAAAACCGGTTTGTTGTGTTGTTCTATTCTGAAGGAGTTGGGCTATTTGATATGAAATCTGGGAATAGAGTTTTTATGGCGGATGATTATGAGGTTGAATATGATTTAGCAGAAAAAGGCAGACATTGGAGTTACATTTCAAAAGATGAACATTATCTAATTTTTTGTTTGGATGGCGCTTTGGCTGTACTTGATGTTGTTGCCAATAAAGAAATATTCAAAAGCAAAGCCAGTTTTGATGCCGATAAAGAAGTAATCTATACTACGGATAGAGGTTGCGTTGTTTTAGGAGAAGAAAACACTTTTTTCTTTGATGAAGAAACAGGAAAGTTAACGGAGGTTAATGTTGGCGCAGACGATTTCCGAACGTTTGAAATAATTAAAGTGGCAAACAAAGATTATTTATTTGCCGGTTTAAAAAATGCGATGCTGGCAATTGATCTTGCAGATGGAAAAGTTCTCTGGCAATCACAAAAAGATGACAAAGATTTTGCCGGTTATGCACATCGTTATCTAAAGGTTGATGGAAATGATTTACTGCTAACTTATACAAGCACTTCGGTTGCAGAGGGAGGTGCGAATATTTATCTGATGAGTATAAACGCCTTAACAGGAAAAGTAAATTACAGAACAACATCTTTGGGTACTACTCCATATGGTACCGCAGATTGGGCGCGTTCACTCTTCGGTGGCGTGATGAAGACATTAAAAGTTGAAAATACTCTCGGTTGGGAAAACATTGGTTTCGATTATGTGACCTTGGAATATGAAGGGAATATTGTATTCGGAACATTATCCATAAATTCGTTATGCAATCCTGATACTAAAGAAAAAGGTGGTGACGGAATTTCCATAATAAATCCTAAAACCGGTGAAATCCTTTTTAAAGATTATTTGCGTTTGAGTGATTATTCAATTTCAGCTGGTGGAGCTGTCCGCTACGCCGATATGATGCCGTTCATAGAAGGGAATACAGTTTATCTTGTTGGTAACGAAAATATTGCGGCGTACGATTTAATAACAAAAAAAAGATTATGGGTAAATAACGGAACGATAAAAGCAATTCCACGTGAAGGAATGGTTGTGGATAATATTCTTTATGTGAAAATGGGAGAGAGAAAATTTACTGTTAATATGGTTCCGCCTGCTGTTTTTTTTGATGGAGTCGCAATGAAAGTTGAAAACAAATGGGATAAAACTCCATATGGTTTTGCTGCGTATGACTGTCTTACCGGAAATCTGTTATGGCGAATTGAAACAGAGGCAGATCCAAGTTTCTTAACTCCAAATTTTTCCCTTAAAAACAACTATGATGCAGAGACAAAACATCTTTACTTCGGAGATGAAGAAAATATCTATGCGCTTCAGATGAAAGCCGATGGTGGAAAATTTGATTTTGTAATTAACTTGAAGAAGGATGATCTTGGAAAAATGCCGTACCAAAAAACTTATGCAATAGATGAGTGGCCTATTGGAAGTATTGGATACGGAGCAGAATATACCTATTACCGCTACGGAGGAAAAGAATATAGTAAATATATTTCTGCCAGCGAGCAAGCTGATGCTTCAGTTGAGTATAACGGATTATTTACTATTTGGGGAGCTGCTGCAAAAAAGTGCCTCCGTGTTGTCTATGATCAAAAATCAATTTTTGTTATGGGAACTGAAGGAATCGGATTAATTAATGCCGCGGACGGAAAACTAATTTGGAAACATGCATGGGAATATGATCAGGATAATGTACAATTTATGCCTCAAATAGTAGAAGGGAAATTAGTCTATTGCGTTGAAAGGCAATTGACGTCTGTTGATATCAAAACCGGAGCGACGCGCTGGCAAGCTATAGAGGCAAAGCGTCCTGTTTTTGTAATAGCTCCGAACGAAAAATATATTTTTACCATTGATAAAGAATTAATCAAAGGATATGAACTATAATTGTTTTGAAATTGAGTAAAGGATAGTCTTTTAATAAGGCTATCCTTTACATGAAAAACAATTTCTAGAGATATTCCAACTAAAAATTGGGGATGATGGCAAAGATTCTTGGAGGTCAGGGAAAATTCAATTAAATTTCGATTACAAAATTCTACAACTTCGTAAACCATCGAAGTGAAAAACTTGTAAAAAATCAAACAAAACGCACCCGTAGCTTAATTGGATAGAGCATCTGACTACGGATCAGAAGGTTCGGGGTTCGAATCCCTGCGGGTGCACTAAGAAAAAGCTCGAATATTAAACGTATTCGAGCTTTTTTGCTCTTAAACCTTCTATGATTCCCGATGCTTTTTACTTATTTCTACAAATGTGACGAACTTAAAAAGACTTCATTCCAACAAGGATGATTTGTTCATCTAACGGGTAAAAATTTACAAATGTAATTTTAATTCCATAATTGCAAGATCATCCTCGAACTTTTTATTATCATTGGCTGAGGATAAACTGCTTAATATTTTATTTAATGGATTACCTCCGTTAAAAGCAGAGGAGGTAATGATATTTAAAAGATCATTATAAGAAAACGAATTTTCTTTACCATCGGTAATTTCAAAAAGTCCGTCGCTAAAAACATATAATTTGTTTTCCCCTGTAATTTGAAAAGAATGGTTCTTATAGAGAAAATCTTTCACCGCGCCGATCCAAATTCCTTCACCTTTTAATAATACAGGTTGATCTAATTCCTTTAACAGTATCGCAGGAGGATGTCCGGCAGATGAATAAATTATTTCCTTTTTTGTGGTATTTATTACTCCATACCAAATAGTAAAAAAGTTAAGGACATTCTCCTCAATACTGAATTTAGAATTAAGTGCAGCCAGCACAGATTTTGGATCATTAAAATCTGCATCAACCAAAGAATGTGTTTTGATCAGGTTAAGTATCGAAACGGACAAAAGCGCCGAGTTTACACCGTGACCACTTACATCAAGAAGATAAACGGCAAGATTATTTTCATCCAGCCAATGAAATCCAAAAGAATCGCCCCCTAAATAAGAAGAAGGAATATACTGCCAGTCCGTTGTAATTTGTTCGGAAGAAATATTATCCGGTAAAAGAGATTTAACATATTCAGCGGCGTGTAAAAGCTCTTGTTCTAATTTTTTATTAACAGCTTCCAGTTCTCTATTTAAATTTATAATTGCTTTTTGAGCTTTCTTAATTTCAATCTGGGTTTTTACTCTTGCGAGAAGTTCTGCAGGGTTGAATGGTTTGATAACATAATCAACAGAGCCAGCTTTGAACCCATTTACAATATATTCGGTTTTTGTTTGCGAGCTGAGAAAAATAATCGGAATATCCATCAGTTCGGGATTTCGTTTTATTCTCGTGCAAACTTCAAATCCATCAATTCCGGGCATCATGATATCCAGCAGAATAAGATCCGGTTTGGTCTGTTCAAGTAGTAACAGCGCTTTCTCTCCATCCGAAGCGAAAGAGATATTATAACCTTTTTCGCGGAGAATATTTCCAAGGTAACGAATGTTTTTAGGTTCATCATCAACAACCAGGATTAAGTCATTCCCATTTTCCATTTTCTGCCTTCGTTCTATTTAAGAAATGAAACATTATTTAACGAAAATTTGAACTGTTCAATATTTGATGTTATTGACTCCACATCAAATTCTTCACTATTTTTCTTTAGTTCGTTTCCATACGCTAACAAACCATCGCTATTCAGTTTTTTTGCATTATGAATAATTATATCCGCTAATTTCTCGATATCATTTATTTCCATAGTGGCAATAACTTTCGTCCAATCGGGAGTTATTTCATTTATTAAACTTTCCACTTCTTCTGGAGACAAATTAAAGAATAACGATTTATCAGAAGTACTCTTCAAATTATCATCAGGCGCTAAGTCGTACTTTAAATAGTTTTTAAGAATAGCTACAAGTTCAAGTTTATCAATTGGTTTTTTCAATTGGTCATTAAAACCTGCGGTTATAACTTTTTGCTTATCTTCAGCAGTTACTGCAATAACCGGGGTTTTATGTAACTTCTCACTCTTTTTAATTTCAGTAATTACTTCATAACCATCCATCTCAGGCATATTAATATCGGTAAGAATCAGGTCTGGATTCAGTCTTTCAGCAGCTTGCATTAATTCTTTTCCGTTCACTACCGTATAAATCTCAAAGCCAAAATCATATAAAAATTCCTTTAAGATTTTTCTATTTCCATATATATCATCTGCAATAAGAATTGAAGCATGATTAAAGACAAGGTTCTCCGTTACGCCTTTTTTCGATTCAATTTCTTTTAACTTTGATTTATCGAGAACTTCTATAGCCGGAAGAATAATCCTGAATGTTGCTCCTTTGCCGAATTCGCTTTCAATGGAAATTTTTCCGTTTTGCAGTTCAATCAGTTGTTTGGCTATTGATAACCCTAAACCGGAAGATGCCTCGCCTCCTGTCGGTCTGGCAGATAATCGTTGAAACTTGCCAAAAACTTTCACTTTATCCGCTTCTGTAAAACCGGGTCCTTCATCTATAACTTCATAAATAGCTTCCTGACCAATTTGTTTAAGATTAATATGAATGGACTTTCCATATTGTGAATATTTGATCGCATTGCTAACAAGATTTTCAATCACTTCTTGCAGTCTTTCAACATCAGCATTAACAAAGATTTCCGGATGAGTCTCGGTAAATATTAAATTTTGTTTTTTATTTAAAGCTGCACTCTGAAATTCTTTGTTGATCTTTTTCGCTAGATCATTAATCTTTAGAGGTTCGCATTCAATTTTAAGTTTGCCGGTTTCAATTGCCGAGGAATCCAGAAGTTTGTTGATAAGGTTTAGCATATTTTTAGATGAATCTTCGATCACCTCAACATACTCCGCCAATTGAGAATCTTTTGAGATATCCGCTTTTGCGAGATCTGAAAATCCAATAATTGTAGTAAGCGGATTTCTCAAATCATGGGCAGCAATTCCGAGCAATTCCGTTTTTAACATATTCGCTTGTGCCGCTTCAGCATTAGCGATGACTAATTTATCGTTAGCTTTACTTTTTTGTTTGTATTGATAAGAAATAGCTCCAACTGCAAACAGAATAAATACAAAAGCTCCGACAAAAATATTCCGCCAGAGAAGTTGAACATCTCCTTCTTTCTTCAATAAAGTTATTTGATGCTCTTTTTTCTCGGCAGCATAACTTGATTGAATCTCTTCAATTTGTTTAGTTCGTTGGAGGCTTGATGTACTGTCTTTCAAATCTGAATAAATGATGTAACTCTCATAAGCTTTCTTGTAATCACCTTTTCCTCTATAACAATCTGCGAGAGTTTTATAAGCAGCGGGTAATAAATAGGGAGAATTGATTTCTTTGAATAGCTCGATTGCCCTTACTGAATATTTCAATGCGTTATCGTAATCTTTTGTATCCAAAAACATTTGTCCAAAATCTACAAGGATGGGTCCAAGACTCCAGACATCTCTATTTTTTTCAGCGATTTGAATTCCTTGGGTGAAAGATTCTTTCGCCTTTGAATAATTTTTTAATCCAACATAGGTTAAACCTAATTTTTGATAAGTATATGTAAGACCAAGCACTCCGTCACCAACAACCTTTTCTAACTCTAATGTTTTGCTTAGATATTCGAGAGCTTTTGTGAAAATTTTATTTTTCAAGTAGTTTTCACCAATACCTTTTAACGCGAATACTTTCCCGAGGGTGACTAAATTATTTTGGTCATATAGTTTTAAAGCTTTTTGCCAGTACTCCATAGCTTTTCCAAGATTTGCGTTATCGGAATACATATAACCGAATGCGGTGTACGTATCTGCAATCCCCTCAGAGTTATTTATTTCTTCATACAATTTGAGCGCCAGCATATAATGCGCAAGTGTAGAATCCAGATTATTTAAATAATAGAAATTTTGACCGGTGTACAAATATGCGTCAGCCATGCCCTTCTTATAATTAAGTTTTTGAGCTAAGGATAATGCATTTTTGCCGTAGTAAAATCCTGAATCGGTAGAAACTGTAAAATAATTGAATGCTATTAAATTTAGCATATCTACTTTTTCTTTATCATGTTTGTAAGGAAGAAGACCCTTTAAACTGTCGATCAATGCGGTGGTTTGTGGAATGATGTTTGTGAAAGATAAGAAGAGCAGAACCAATATCAGTTTTTTCATTTATCGCCTCGAAGTTATTAATACATTTGAATAACCATTAGCAATTACAGATCAACTTTTGTTTGAGCAAGACTCGGAACAATATAAATATTTGTAAATTCAACTATTGAACGGGCATTTCTTTAAGCAAACTGTACGAACGAATTACTTAAACTTCGGGGGAAATGATAAAATCCTAAGTAAGACGCCAAGAACACAGTAGAAACTTAAATAAATGGAATTAAAACACCAAGGATGATTTTATTTTCTCAATTTTAATCTTTCCACTTCATAAATCGAATTTGAGGAGGCAATGGGTTCTATCGACATTTATTACAAAGGTTTGGTAATCTCTTAAAACATTTTTAATTTTTCACGCACAATTAATTAAGAAATTTGGTAGACGTATTTCTGAGTTAGTTTTCCATAGACAAAAATTATTAAACGGGATGCCTAATCCTTTCCCGCTCTCCTTTTATATTCTTCAAACAAGCAATTGAAAAAAATCATAACTCCCATAGAATATGTTTTTAACAGAAAAAGAAGTTGCTATTGTAAGGAAGCTAAATTTCATACATAAACTAATGGCAACACCATTAAATAAATAAAAGGAACTCATTATGGAAAATAATCAAAGAATTATCGGTGTTTACAACGAATGGGGAAAATTGAGAGAAGCGGTTGTTGGAATTGCGGACGATACTGTCGAAATAGATTTCATCCCGGCTATGAAATGGCTCCCTCCGGAAGGAATTGATGCTTGTTTGAAATATGGAGGGAAAAAAACAGCGGATGTATTCCCTGAGTATTTTGAGATTTTAAAACAACAACTTGAAGGTCATGTAAAGGTTCTTGAGGAACATGGAGTTATCGTTCACCGGACAAAACCAATCCTGTATAAGGAGGAAAACGATTTCCTAACAACGATTCAGAAAGGGAATATGCTTTTTGGCGGAGCGGACTTTTTCAGGGTTATTGGAAGCAATGTTCTCCTGCTTAATTCTTTTAGATATCCATTCCGGCGAAAACAGGTTTGGGTAGTCCGACCTTTACTCGAAGAACTGATCAAGAATACAAATACTCGTTATTGTGCTACACCTCCTCCGTCTCCCCATTATACGGAAGAAGATATTTATCTCGAAAACGGAGACATAATGATCGATGGTTTCAATGTATATTGTGGTATGTCCGGTAACGCTTCTAATGAGAAGGGAATAGATTGGTTGCAGCAGTTTTTGGGAAGTGATTATCGAATTCATATTATCCCTCTTGCATCTACCCGTTTTCACTTAGACTGGGTGCTTACGCTCAATCGTCCGGGATTACTTACATATTGCAAGGACGCTATTATTGGTGATTTGCCAGAATCCCTTCAACCGTGGGATAAGATAGTTGTAAATGCAGATGAAGCAGCAGGTGCTAACAACCTTTCAATCGATCCGAATACGATTGTAGTTGCCGAACAATATGGAAGAATAGCTGATGAATACCTAAAACGCGGCATGAACGTAATTACAATTCCATTAGATATGACTATTGCATATGGAAGCGGTTCTAGGTGTCTAACAGCAGTTTTGAGACGGGATGCATAGAGCAAAGTTTAATCTTAAAACTACTTCTTACTCTGGCAGTGATCGTTAGAATAATTTTTATTTCGCAATTGATCAGTTAATAATTTGTGATCAGGAATTTCAAGAGAATTATTTTTTTTTTGATTTTAGTAACTGACCGTAACGCAGTCATTTATCAGAATTCATTATATTTGTCATCAGATTTAATTTATTTTCTTGATCAGACAATTGGAACCTGAGAATGCCCTTAATAAAACCAAAACTTTTTACCACTCTAAAAGATTATAATAAAGATCAGTTTATTGCGGATGCAACCGCCGGAGTTATCGTTGGCATAGTTGCACTCCCTTTAGCCATTGCTTTTGCTATTGCAAGCGGTGTTACACCGGAAAAAGGAATTATTACCGCGATCATTGCGGGATTTATAATTTCGGTCTTCGGCGGTAGCCGTGTACAAATCGGCGGACCCACAGGTGCTTTCATCATTATTGTCTATGGAATTGTTCAGAATTATGGAACTACCGGCTTAACGATCGCCACTATTATGGCTGGAATAATATTGGTCATAATGGGTTTGGCGCGATTCGGTTCTCTCATTAAATTTATTCCTTACCCGGTAGTGGTTGGTTTTACAAGTGGAATAGCGCTACTAATTTTTTCTACTCAGATAAAAGATTTTTTTGGTTTGCAAATCCCCAAAATTCCGGCAGAATTTCATGAAAAATGGATTGCCTATTTTGGAGCTTTTTCAACAATAAATTATTCCGTCTTTGGA
>JALNWB010000072.1 GCA_023231105.1 Ignavibacteriaceae bacterium
CCATATTTCGAAAACGGAATTGCAAATGAAGTCACGCACGAATTCATCATTACATACTGCAAAGGGAGCAAACCCGACACCTTAACTGTAAGAGGAAACAGCGGCTGCTTTCCAATCAATGACTGCAAGCCTCCATATTTCTGCAGCGATGATACTATTCCCCAAATACCTGTGAATAATTTCAACAGCTGTGTTCAATCTAAAATACTCACAGCTACGTTTATTGCTTATAGTAACTATGGCAAATGGCTCGACAGCATGAAAAACGATCTGCTCAACAAATATTATGATAAATGTATGCAGGCAAAAGAAGCGATGAGTTATAATTATCCCGATCGACAATTCCACTACACTTTGTATTACTATGATCAGGCAGGTAATCTTGTTCGTATTGTACCTCCGGCGGGCGTGAATTTATTAAGTACAAATACCATAGCCGCAATCGACACTGCACGTGTTCATCATAATATTGCTCCATATCTTCCCGTCTATCCGACGCATAACTTAATTACTAACTATGCTTACAATTCTTTGAATCAGAATAGATGGCAGATCACACCGGATGCAGGAAGAACTGATTTCTGGTATGATAAACTCGGCAGAATCGTTGCATCCCAAAATGCTAAGCAGTTGCTGAACAGCGATTATAGTTATAGTTGGTATGATAAACTCGGACGTATTGTTGAGAGCGGAAAAATTCATTTAAACAGTTTACTCGATTCGAACGCAGTTTCGGATTACAATAATTGGAAATCGTATCTCTATAGTATACCTGATCGTACGGAAATAACGTATACGCAATACGACGAATCCTTTAGCTCCGGTGTCTCGGCAAAATTCGGACCTGGCGGTCAGCAAAATCTACGCGGAAGAGTTGCGAGTATTCTCAGTTTCAAAAACAAAGCAGATCAAGTCGATAGTAATTATCAACATGCAACTCACTACACCTATGATGTTACTGGTAATGTACCGATAGTATTGCAAGATTATCCTTCAACACCACTTGGTACTAAAGCGATTGCTTATAACTTTAATCTTCTCACTGGCAAAGTAAATGAAGTACGTTATGAACCCGGATTGCATGATGAGTTCAGACACAAATACACGTATGATGACGAACTCAGACTGATGAAAGTACAGACAAGCACCAAAGGTATTAACTGGGAAACCGAAGCCGAATATTTTTATTACAAACATGGTCCACTTGCACGTACTGAACTAGGACAATTGAAAGTGCAAGGATTAGATTATATCTATACCTTGCAGGGATGGATAAAAGCTGTAAACGGAACAACGCAAGATAGAACTCAGGATGCAGGAAGAGACGGCATCGCGTTGAACAATCCGAAACAAATTACAACTCAAATAAATGGTCAACCGGTAAATACAACTGTGGAAACCGATCCAAATTATAATTCAACCGGATCAGGTTATCACAGTTTGCATAGTTCGATAGCTGCTGATGCGTTTGGTTATGTGCTTGGCTATTTCAATGATCCGGTTAATCCGGATTACACACCTATTGATCCAACAGTGAGTACAACAACCGGTATGGATGCAACAACCACCGGCAATGTGAAGCCTTTATACAACGGCAACATCAGCCGTATGTACTCCTGGCTACAGGGGCAGGATATGGGTGGACTTGGCATGAATTACAGATACGATCAGTTGAACAGATTGAAAATTCAGCAAGCATTTACTATTACAAATACCGGTGGGCAATCACTATTGGGAAGCGATGCTTATGGTATGAATTTGACCTATGATCCAAACGGTAATATCATGAAGCTTGATCGCAAAGGCAGAGTCACTAATTCAGCTATGGATAATTTAACTTACAATTATTATCCCGGGACTAACAAGCTTGCTTACGTGCAAGATGTCGTCAATAGCAACTATCCCGAAACCGGCACCGTCGTTAACGGGACTGTCACTGATATTGATAACCAGAGTACCGGAAATTATATATATGATGAAACCGGTAATCTAATAAAGGATAATAGTGAAAGCATCGACAGTATAAAGTGGAATCTGCAAAATAAAATTACAGCAATCAAAAAGACTGATGGGACTGAAATAGATTTTGCTTACGATGCACTAGGAAACAGAGTTTATAAAAAAAACAGCTCTGGCAGTTCAGCAAAAGAAACATATTATGTTCGCGATGCGCAAGGTAATATCCTCTCAACGTATGAACTGAAAAATGACTCACTGCATTGGCAGGAGCAAAATCTATATGGAAGCAGCCGGATAGGTGTATGGCATCCAGGGATAGTTATAAACACAACCACACAAGCAGTACCCGATACCATTGACTGGCAGAATATAAGATGGTCGCCTAATTCATCTGTTAAGGATAGCACTATCTGCGGAAGTAAGCAGTATGAGTTGAGTAATCATCTCGGGAATGTACTAGCTACAATTTCCGACCGCAGGCTACAAACCACACCAGCTGCACAAGGGTCTTCCGGTAGTATGGCTGATTTGATTAGTGCTACGGATTATTATGCTTTTGGTATGCAAATACCGGGAAGAAATTTCAACAATGAAAATTATAGGTTCGGCTTTAACGGGAAGGAAAATGACAATGATGTTAAAGGTGATGGAAACCAACAAGACTATGGTTTAAGAATCTACGACCCAAGACTAGGAAAGTTTTTATCTGTTGATCCTTTAACAAAAAAATATCCCTGGTATACACCTTATCAGTTTGCAGGAAATAAACCAATTTGGGCGAGTGATTTAGACGGAACGGAAGAAAACATTAGAAACTATCAATTTGATAAAAATAAAGTATTGACGGTCGCTAATTTTCATACAGATATAGATGAGATGGCTGCGGAAGTATTAATAAACGGTAGTCATTTACCTAAAGATGGGATTTTTGGATTTTTAATAAGTTATGATAATAATGGAGATCATTATGAATCAGCTTCTTACACTTATTATGCTAATGGGAAGGTAAATTCGGTAGTATTTAATAAAGTCCAATGTAATGCTGCACAGCAATATGCTTATGAAGAGAAAGATCATCAAAAAGAGTTTGATGAGAAAATAATGAAACCTTATGCTGAAAATCTTGTTAATCTGTTAGGAAAACTAGATCCTGTTATACAAGGAGTTGCCAAAGGAGATAAGCTTTGGGAAATAGCAATTGATATGGGGGAAGATCATGCTAAAGAAGTAACTGTAGAGACGATAAAAGATATGTACGAAAGTGCTTCAGGTGAAAAAGTAAATGAGCCAGCAACAGGATTGAATGGATCAACAATAGATGAATTATATAGTGGAGTTTCAAACCAAGAGACTACTTATTCAGCAGAAGAATTAAAAAAGTCGCACCCAATTCCAGGTATTGATGATGTAATACCATCAAAAAACTCATCTTCAAATTCTAATTCATCTGCTAAGAAAAAATAATACATGATAATTAAAATGGTTTTTCCCAAATCAAAATGGTGAATTAATGAAACGTAATAGATCTCTAATAAAATTAATAAGCTTATTAATTTTTCTGATTGCAATAAACTCAAATGTTTTTGCCCAAGTTACTGTTGTGCTTCAGCAGCCGCCACCGTATCAATTCAAAATTGAACAAATGTGGAAAGTAACTTTAATAAATCCGACAAATACAACTTATAGGGTTTATTTGAAAGGAACAGCAACCGAATCGGGAGAAGGTTTGATTTTGGATGCTACAACGGCGACATTCGCCCTGTCACCGGGAATGAAAATCATCAATGCCAGGGAACTTGTCCCACTTAATATTAAAGAATCCAATCCAAAGTACTCCGATGTAATTACAAGGATTGGCGGAGTACCTACCGGTGATTATGAAATCTGTGTAGCAGTTATTAATTCATCTGACAATGCTGTTCTTGGTGAGATGTGCGCTCAATCGCAGGTTATGAACCTAACTCAGATTGAACTTCTTCAGCCCGAAGCCGATGCCCTTATCACTTCTTCCGGAGTTTCGGATCAATCCACACGTTATGAAGAAGGAACATTCGAAGAACGATTTATAAGAGAGATGAATAAAATAGGTCAGACTTCAAATAAAAGAACAGGCAAGTTTGATCCGCAACCGACAGATAGTATATCTTCCAAGAAAATCTCTCCGGGAACGAGAGAGGGAGATACCGGATGGACGGAACTCAAGAAAATCTCTCCGGGCACAAGAGAAGGAGATACAGGATGGACGGAACTCAAGAAAATCTCTCCGGGCACAAGAGAGGGAGACACAGTTGACAACGAGTCGGTTCGCAAAGATTTTTTTGAAAACCGGAATGCGGCTAATCCTATCTTCATTTTTAGTTGGCTGCCTCCTGTGCCAATTCCACCCGGTGCGCGAATTACCTACACGTTGCGGGTTAAAGAAATTTATGGACTCCAGTCACCATATGATGCAATCCACTCTAATCCTTCAGTATTCGTAATGGAGAAAATTCCGACAAATATAGTTCAGCTTCCGATTGCAGCGCGTCGTTTAATACCCGGCAAAAGCTATGCTTGGGCGGTTGATGTGTTTATCGATGGTTTCAAAATACAGGAAAGTGACGTAAGATCTTTTGAAATTCAAGGTAATGAAGAAAAGAAAATAAGATATGATGTGAGTAATGCTGGCACTACTCAATATAAGTACAGTGAAGCTGTTATTAATGAAAAATTTGGATCGCCATCCGGTTTATCATCTAATACAACCAAAGCATTTCCCGATTTTGCCGGTGGTAAAACTGCGGTAATTAATTATTCAGCATCCAACGATTTTACCGGTAACGCATCATCTAATTTTAACGCTGGTTTCAATCGGTCATCTATGAATGGCAATAGTATGCAAAGTGCAGGTTTAGGAGAGATAATTCCAAAATTGTTCTCTTCTTTCTTTGGGGATCAAGAATTTCAAGGTGCGGAATCCATGAGCGGAAGTGATGAAAAATCATCGGTAGCTCCCATTACCTTAACCGGTAATGCCCATATGGAATATCAATATGCTAACCCTGTCGGTTCTTTCTCCGAAATTTCCAAAAATTATTTTAATGCGAACTTAAATCCGGGAATAACGCTCTACGGGATTCCCTTCTCGACGACTATTCTATATTCCACACTGCAGGATTCGAGCCGTCAGAACATCAACAGTTTTAGACTCAACTTTGATTTTGAAAGTATGAGACAAGGACTTGCTTCACGTTTACAGAATGCAGTAGCGGAAATAGAAGAGATGAAGTCGCTCAAAGCGGATGAGATAAGCAAGATTCTAAATTTCAGCCAAGCAGAATTAGATTCAGCCAAAGGGCTCAGTACTGATGAACTTGCCAAGTTACGCAACTCCGGCAAAGCAGAAATAGAGGAGGCAAAATCGCTCAAAGCAAATACGCTTGACAAGATTCGTAATTTGAGCCAGACGGAATTAGAATCAGTGAAGTCGCTTAATCCCGAAGAACTAAGCAATCTTCGCAATCCCAAAAATCTCACCGACAATCTTCAGCGTTATGCTTCAATATCGGGAGCTGAGAAATTCTTTATGAGTATCCTCTCTCTTGGAGTCGGCACAAATTATCCGACATACTCAGAATACACACTGAGCGGTGTTCCCGTTACCGGAGTGAACTTTGAAATAAATCCTGGAATTTTCTATGCGGCATTCACCGGCTCAAAAAACCAGCGTGGGATTGATAACTGGTCATATGACAGAAGTCTGTATGCAGGCAGAATTGGGCTTGGAAAAAAGGAAGGTACGCATCTTTACTTTACCGGACTTTACGCAAAGGACGATGTTAATTCAATCGTACTCGACTCTACAAATAATACTTTAACGCCGAAAGCAAATTATGTTTTTGGTACAGAAGCGAAATTGAATCTCTTTAGCGACAAACTCACGTTGGAAGGTGAAGGCGCTCTTGCGGTATTGACGCGTGATACGCGGGACCCGGAGTTGGAACACAAATCCATTCCGAACTGGATAAAAAATATCGTGGATCCGCGCATCAGCACATCATTTGATTATTCCTATTCGGTGAAGCTGGCTTTCAACAATGACGCATCGGCGACGAGGCTTTCTTTGGGAATTAAGATGGTTGGACCCGGTTACACATCGCTCGGTGTTCCAAACCTGCGGACTGATCAGTTCGGTTACGAAGCGAAACTGGATCAGCGTTTCTTTGAACGGCGTGTTTCCGTTGGATCATTTTTCAAGCGGAATAATGACAATCTCATCAAGTGGAAACGTTCTACCTCAACAACGACCGCATATGGGATTAATCTTGGAATTAATTTCCCTCGCATCCCATTCTTACGTATCTCATATTCGCCATACTCCCAGAAGAATGACGATATCAACCCACTTAGAAAGATAGACAACACAACTTCCATTTACTCCTTAATGACGGGCTACTCTTATTTGCTCGGCAGTCTCAACAGCTCAACTTCATTTACCTTTTCCGGGCAGCAGACTAAAACGCTCAGCGGCTTCAGCGATTATCGCGCAAACTCATTTATGGTTACTGAAGGTGTTAGTCTTAACATCCCATTAGCGTTTACAGCGAGCTGGGGACTTATTCAAACTGTGTACGGCTTGGGAGAGAGCAAGATCAACAATATTGATCTTGGAGCGAACGCACAGATTAATGATGTTTGGTCGATTGTAGCTGGGATGAATTTTGCGAGTGAAGTAAACCGGAACAGCAAAACGGGTTTCTACTTTAATTCAAATGTTTCGCCGATCCAGGGAATCGGCATCGACTTGCGGGTTGAGCGGAATGTATATACTGAACAGCAGATAGCTTTTGGAGACTATCGTGAGTTTATTTTCAGCGCGATCCTTACAGCGCAATGGTGAGTGTTTTACAGCGGCATAATTCACTCCTAGTGAGATCAAAAGAATAAATTAAAAATGATAAAGGATAAATTACAAACCCGAAGTTTGTTTTACTGAAATAGATGGTAACAGCGACTAAGTAACAATTTATGGAGCAAAAAATGAAATTAAATAGACGAATCACACTTTCAAAAGAGTTGCAAAAAAAGGTATCTACTCTCCAAATGATTATTGCAATAACTGCTCTAATTTTATTCGGCAGCAGATATTGTTTTTCTCAATCTCATAATACAGGACAAACCATGAATGCGAACATCAAACAAGAAGAACGTATCACCAATCTTGAAAAAAGAATTGCAGAAGCCGGTGATGATTTTGTTTCACTAACCATGGAGGAATATGAACTTCTGCTTTCTCAACCAGTCGGGACAGTTGATGGATTTGAACCTCTTACTACTACAGCCGGCGGGATAATGGTCGGTATCGGATTTTCTGAGGGATTAAAAATTCATAAAACTGATATACAAACAATTTTCCCAAACCTTCCCAATATTGGAGAAGGAGAAGTGTTTGTCCTTTTCAATTTTGTCAAAGGCACCAACGGTCTTGATTATTTAGATCGCGTGAGCAATACGGAAAATGAGGAGAAAGAGTTTACTCAACTTACACTTGATATTCAAACTGCCGGTTCGAAATCATACTTATTTGGAAGCAGATACGTCAATCTGCGAGATCCGGAAGATAGCATAACAGTTCGCACTCTTGGAGCTCTTGGCGGTGAAGTTGAGCTATCAGCAGTTTCAGGAAAAATTATTATGCAACTTCCTACAAACATTACAGGAATTACCTTAACCAAAGAGGATATCGGTCTTGAGAAACCTTTTGCCGGGGGAGTAATTACTTTGAAAGAAATCAATGACGATAATCTTTCTTTTAAGTTTTCCAATAGTAACAAAAATATATATGCATGGACTGTTTTTGATGACATGAATGTTCTCTTAGACATACATGAAGTTCTTTTAAATGATGGTCTCTATCAGTTATCCGTTGACCATGCAAAGACGGTGAATTTATATCAAGCCGATATTATCCGTAAGGAGTTTCCATTTGCTTTTGAAATCGAGAGGCAGGCTGCTACACAACAAATTCCAGAGGTAGAAGATACAAAAACCGGCGAAGCTCAAACTAACAAAGAAGTTTTGGTTTATTTAGATAAAAACGATCCCAAATTCATATCAATAAAGAGGAGGGCATTCTCCGATCTGGACACAATTGTAAAAGCATTCGATCCGGAATCTGAGAAGAATAAATTAATTGATATCCAAACAAAAACATGGACTGAGGAAATGAGAGGTGAATGTCAGGCTATAGGTGTTAAATCAATTAACGATTATGCAGAACAAACACACTTTGATGCCGGAATGTTTATGATGATTATTACCACTATCGGAGGGTATGATCAGAAAAAGTTGGAAAAGGAATGGGAAGTTAGGGTTCAATCTGCAGGTGCTGATAAATATGTAGCTGAGTTCTGGGAAGATGGGCTTGTTGTAAATTCAGAAGAAAATGCTGTTGCTTATGCACATGAATTGGCCAACAGTGAATATGCCAAGAAACACCCGGATAGCGATGTTGGGAATGTAGAAGTAATCAAAAAAAATTATGCTGATAATCGTAAAACTATAAAAGCCGGTAAGCAGGAACGTTACCAAAAAATGATTGCTTTGCTCTATAGTGTAGATAAAGGAGGGGCGGTTACTTTAATCAATCCATTCCAGCCTGCGATAGATTTTCTTAATAAGAACAGCAAGTGAAGATGAGTGAAATTTTTAAAATTTATACTTATGTAATAGGACAGTATGGTTCAAAGGATTATTGATCGAAATATGAAACTACCTTTAATATGGAAAGGAAACAGTCGGTTGAAAAGGTATGGTATTGCACTATTTCTGTTTTCATTCTCTCTCGCCGCCGCATACTTTATGGGTTGGAACAACACGGATTTGATCTGGAGTTTTTGGATCACCAGCCTTGTTGTCGGGTACGTAACTATTTTTCGCACGACTGTAGCACCTCTTAGTATGTTAACCAAATTGATTCTAAGCCCCGAAGACGGCAAAAAATTTCGGGAACTACCGGCAACCACAAAATTGAAAATCGCGATTTTTGTTCTGTTTTTTATTCCCATAAGTTTATTTTATGTCGTTTTCTTAAGCTTTCACTTCTGCATATTCCATATTTTGATTGCTTATTGGCTCCAAGTGATAATGCCGCATGCAGGTATAACCGATATTTTAGCTGGTGCGAATGGCGGGGGATTTTATATTTCTGTTCAGATCATCAAAACTCTTTTAATGTCTTATTGGATAATCGTGCTTCAAAAACTCATTTTTGATTATAGAACCTACTGGAAAAGCGGTAGCAATAAGGTGAGCCCAGTTCAACAGAATTTTTTTTCTTTTGAAGGTCTTACAAGACCTTATGTGCAGGTTGTGAGAATTCTTGTTTTAATGGTTTTACTATTTTGGCTAAACTCAATTGAAGCTAATCAGTATCTGGTTTATGTGGTGATTTATAGTTTGTTCTTCTTTCCAATGCCAAGTTTCAGAAAGGTGAAATCTCGAAAGATCCAAAAGTTATTTAATTACTAGAACAGATGATTAAGAATAGTGATGTATGTAATACTACTTTATATTAAAGAATGATATAGATTATGAGCTAAAGACATCAAGGGATTAATTGAAGATATATAAACGGGGTATTTCTGAAATACATGATGAAATTGCAGAAGCAGAAAAATTAATAATTACAAGGATAGATACAAGTGAAACCAAATAAAGCTTCAAAAAAATGCTTTCTCACCAAACTATTATTGCCAAAGTGCCTCAGATGGAAATTTAATTTGAACTGGAATTGTGAAGAAGAAGAAAAAAAGAAATTAAGATTTTGGAGTGATAAGTTTTTATGAATCAATACCATAAACAGAGAGAAAAAAATGCAAAACCGAATAATCATATTAACCTTAATCGCATCGTTCATGATTGGTTGTAACACGACTTTTTTAAATCACAAAGACTATAAGTTTAAGGTAAAAGACTTTGTCTGGAATATAAAAATTGAAGGTCTGCCTGGCGAAATCTATTTAAAAGAATCGAACTTTATTTTCGGTAGAAATTGGGATTCGACATTTATTGTAATATCCCCGGACAATGGTGCTATTTTAGATACTTTAAATCCGTTTACCATCGAAAAGGAAAGAGAGTGTTTGATTAACGACGGTACAGGCGAATATGAAAGCGGGTACTCTCTACATAATGTTCCTGTTGATAAACAGAAATATTCAAAAGTAACTTTAAAAAGTATTGACAGACAATATCGTGGAGACACAGAAACATTTTATCTGATTGTAAATACTCTTTCAAATAAAGAGTTTACAATTCTATTCAATCGCAGCCAATTTGATTTCATCTCGGATATTATCTATTACAAAGACGGGAAGTTTATAATGACATATAATGGAGAAGCCGCAAGCGAAGGAAATAAATATATTCAACATGTTGGACTTCTTGACTTGGAAAAAATAATTAAAGATGAATACAGAGTGGAAACAGATTCTAAAGAAGTGTTTCGAAAAAGCGAGGACAGTATTGTACAGAAACCAGGCATGGAAGGAATAAAAACTTTTGGTACAGTTAAAATAGGTAATCAAGTTTGGATGGCAGAAAACTTAAATGTTGACAGATTTAGAAATGGTGATTTGATCCCGGAAGCAAAGACTTCGGAAGAGTGGATTGCATTTGGAGAGAAGGGCAAACCAGCATGGTGTTACTATGAAAATGATAATGAAAAAGGGAAGAAATATGGTAAGCTGTATAATTGGTATGCGGTGAACGATAAAAGAGGATTGGCTCCGGAAGGCTGGCACACTCCAACTATTACTGAGTTAAAAACATTAGTCACAACAGTAAACAATAATAGCAATGTCTTAAAAGAGATTGGCCAAGGTACGGGAACAAATACAAGTGGATTTTCTGCTTTGCTTGCGGGTTACCGCGAACCCCATGGTAACTTAACCGTTTTAGGTGACTACACTGGCTTTTGGAGTTCTACAGAACACTACGATGTTACGAATGCGTACTACGTGTACTGGTGGGGCAATGATAACAGTATCAACTTATCCTATATCACCAAGGAGTACGGTTTCAGTGTTCGCTGCATCAAAAACTTTTAGGTTATTTGTCTCTTAGCCCATGCCATAGATAGAGGGGAATTCAATCTGAACTGGAATTCTGAAGAAGAATAAATAAAAGAAATTAAGATTTTGGTTTAAAAAGTTTTTACGAATCAATGCCATCATTAGAGAAACGAGAAATGAAAACTAGTGTTATAATTATCGGGCTTATTATTTTTAGTCCTTATTTGTGGGGACAAAATACGAAAGGGACTGTTATAACAGCTTCAATCCCAATTACTATTAAATGGGTTGACAATCTATCGGGTGATTTTTCATTTACAAATAATTGGAGTTACCCGGAAGGAGTTTATGAAAATGAATACGGACAATTAAGTTGCGATGGACTTTGTCCCCCCGAAATTGACGCTATGAAAGATAGTACAGGACGTATTTATGATGACTCATTGCAAGCATTCTATAAAATTATTGACACCACTCACCAGGTACATTCTATTCGGTGTAAAGCATGGTGTTATGAATGGGCAGGAACAGATTTTATAGAAGTGTTTCGCAAAAGTGAAGACAGTGTTGACTGTTTTACAATGACCAGTATTGCTACTCACTGTAGTTTGCATCTTGACATAATAAAGAACATCTGTTATGCTGCTATAGATTTAAACAGCATTGTTCAAGGCGCTGATGCCAAATATTATTGTACCTACGGGTATATTACGATTGATGAAAAACTTTGGAAAGAAGGGATAATGAAAGCTAAATTCAGTTTTTATTTTGGACACAATGAAAATCCTAAAAAACCAATCTACTGGAAAGGTAAAATCTATGCAAAAATTAGAACGACTTAATAACTGTTATAGATCGTTTAACAGAATGAGAAAATTTTTAATCACGCTATTTTTAATCACGCTTTTTAGTTGTAAAGGAACTGAACCGAGAGTGAATAAAGCTCAAGGATATTTTAATATGGATTCAGTTTATACGGATTACTTAGTTAGTTTTTCAGATGATAGTGATTCTTCCAATGGAACATCTTATGGGTATAGAAACTTAAAAGGAGAGATCATTATTCCAATAGGAAAATACAACCATTGTTTTACAGATACTTTCAAAAACTTTGCATTTGTTTTTGATGATAAGTTAACCCATTCGAAAGTTGTAGCAATTGACAGAAATGAAAATATTTTATTCGATGCATATATGTTTGACAATGGTCCGGATTGGCTGGAAGACGGACTATTCCGAATAATACGAAACAAAAAAATAGGTTATGCCGATAAAAATGGTGTTATAGCTATAGAACCAAAATTTGAATGTGCAGATCAATTTGAAAACGGGATTGCAAGAGTAGCTTTGAACTGCAAAATTGTAAAAGACTACTTTGATCCGGAACATTCTATTGAAGAAAGCGACGCTTGGTTTTATATTGACAAAAAAGGAAATAAAGTAAAATAAACCAATCACACTATGGAAAAAGTAACTCTGTTTTATTTAGAAAGACCTGATATTAAAATATCTATGCAGATATACTTTAATGATAAAGATCAGTTATACTTTGATGGACAAGATATTGGTAAATCCGTTGAAGAAATTTGGGGTGATTCTGATTATGAGTATATCTATACAATAGAGCCGGAGGAAGTAAATAAATTCTATAATCTATTTAATATAAAAGACCGGGATAAATCTACTCTTTTACAAGAAATTAAAAATCGTTTCAGTGTAAATAAAGCATACTCCTTGTTTGGAGAATTTATGCGTGTGAATAATATAAAGTTTAGCAGTTTCACAAGGACTTAATAGTCATTTGCTTTGGTTAAAAAATAACAATTAGACAAATACTTGAATGTTCAAATTGTTCTTTAGAACTGTTAGTATTAGATGATATTAATAGTTCTGTGCATATTTAAAATTACTTCTTTTCTACCAATACACACCGTTCACTTGTTAGCTATTGTAATGGTTGACTATCATATATAGATTCGTACAAAGGCAAAAGAAGCAAATAAAAAAACCGCCTTAGGGAGGGTCAGCTAAGGCGGCTAATAATTAAGAACTATTTCTGTGGAGGGCTACAGGAATAGCAAGAGAAAAATAAATGGATGGGATGAGATTAGCAAGAGAAAAATTTATTTGAGGTTATTTTTAATGGGCGGATGTGGAAAGAATAAAAATTTAAACACATTGAGTTTTGAAATATTGTTTTAAAGAAGATTAAAATATAGATTTAATTCCGAATTAAGCGCTTTTATATGGATGAAATTTTGGATAAGTACAACTTGTCCACATAGATTCCTTTTTGTAAAAAAAATATTCGGAGGAATAAACGATAATGAAAATTCGGACTTCCATTATACTCTTTTTAACGATTTTCTTTTTAACAAAAACTTTCTACGCTCAGAATAATGTTTTCCCCTTACATAAAAATTGGTTCATTCAATCATCGGAAAAAATTAATGATGATGGTGCGGCTCTTTCCAAGCCGGGGTATTCAACTCAAGACTGGTATGATGCAGAAATCCCTTCAACGGTATTAGGTGCACTGGTTAAAGATAAAGTTTATAAGAATGTTTTTGTGGGCGATAACTTAAGAAATATTCCTACAGAACAATTTCAAAAATCTTGGTGGTACCGCACTGAATTTTCACTTCCGAAAGAAATAGACGAAAGATTTTTCAAACTTGAATTTGAAGGAATCAATTACCGGGCAAACATCTGGCTTAACGGAAAACAGATTGCCAATAGCGAAGCCGCTGCCGGAGTTTACCGCATGTTTGATTTTGATGTTACCGGAATTATAAAACCGAGTGGTAAAAATGTTCTTGCAGTTGAAGTATTTCCACCTAAAAAAGGTGAACCGACTATTGGTTTTGTTGATTGGAACCAAACGCCGCCGGATAAAAATATGGGTCTCTGGCGCGGTGTTAATTTAAAATTTAGTGGAGACGTTTCCTTAAAACATCCATTCGTTCAAAGTAAAATAAATTTGGAAACGTTGAAGAGCGCGGAGCTTACGGTATCAACAGAACTTCAAAATAATAGCGGGAAAAAAGTTTCTGGAGTTCTCTCCGGTAAAATTGGTGAGATAAATTTTTCAAAAGAAATTACTCTTCAAGCAAATGGAAAAAGTCTGATCACTTTTACTCCACATGATTTCAATCAACTTAGAATTAAAAATCCAAATTTGTGGTGGACGCACAATCTTGGCAAACCATTTCTTTATAATTTGAATTTGAAATTCACGATCAACGGAAAAATTTCAGACTGTAGCGAAACGAAATTCGGTATCCGAGAAATTTCGGATTACGTGAATGAAGAAGGTTTCCGCGGTTACAAATTAAACGGACGAAAAATTTTAATCTTAGGCGGCGGCTGGGTTGATGACTTATTTTTAAATAATGATTATGAAAATCTGAAAACTCAAATCGATTATATAAAGCAGATGGGCTTAAATACCATCCGTCTTGAAGGAGTTTGGGGAACGAGCAGCGATCTTTATGATCTTTGCGATGAAAAGGGAATTCTGATGATGGTAGGCTGGAGCTGCCAGTGGGAATGGGAAGAATATATCGGTAAACCCGCAGATGATTTTGGTGCAATTACAACACCCGAAGAAATTGAATTGATCTCAAAATCTTTTCAAGATCAAGTTAAATGGTTGAGAAATCATCCGGGAATTTTTGTATGGCTTTACGGAAGCGATAAAATTCCCAGACCGGAACTTGAAAAAAAATATCAATCAATTATAAAAGAAGATGACCCGACGAGACCATTCCTTGCTTCGGCTTCTGACCGCGAAAGTTCAGTATCAGGAAAAACTTCTGTTAAGATGCGTGGACCTTATGATTACGTTCCACCCATATATTGGTGGACTGATAAACGTTTCGGCGGCGCTTTCGGATTTAATACGGAGATTGGTCCCGGTGCGGAAGTTCCACCTTTGGAAAGTATTAAGAAGATGATACCGGAGAATCATCTTTGGCCCATCGATAGCGTTTGGAATTTCCATTGCGGAAAAAATAACTTCAGTAATTTGAAAACATATAACGGTGAAATGGGAAACCGTTTAGGCGCTGCGGCAAACCTTGATGATTATTGTACCAAAGCGCAATATCTTAACTATGAAAATACACGCGCAATGTTCGAAGCGAATGAAGCAAATAAATACAGCGCAACCGGTGTAATTCACTGGATGTTAAACGCCGCGTTGCCGAAACTCTGGTGGCAGTTGTATGATTATTACTTGTTGCCCGGAGGCGCATTCTATGGCACAAAAAAAGCTAATGAACCGATGCATATTTTTTACAATTACAGTAGCAATGCAATTAGTACGGTTAATAATACTCTGCAAAAGCAGAATTATTTGACTGCTATAATCCGCGTTCTCAATTTTGATCTAACCAAAAAATTCTCCAAAACTATTCTCGTTAAATTATCACCGGATCAATCGCTTGAAGTTTTGAAATTACCCGAAATAAATGATTTGAGTAAAACATACTTTGTCGAATTGAAACTAACCCAAAACAAGAAAATCATCAGTTCAAATTTCTATTGTCTCTCAACAACCAAGGATGTGCTTGATACTGCAAACACAAGCTGGTTTGCAACGCCATCCAAAGAGCGGAGTGATTTAACAGAATTAAATACATTAAAAAAAGTTCATTTAACGGTTGTGCAGAAGTTCAGCAGTAACGAAGATAAAAATTCTGTTGAAGCGGAGATTGTGAATAATACAGATCAGTTAGCTTTTCAAATTGTGTTATCAATTCAGAAAGGAGAAAATGGGGAATCGGTTTTACCTATTTTCTGGGAAGACAATTATTTCTCTTTACTTCCGGGAGAAAAAAGAATCATAAAAGGATGTTTTTATAAAAAAGATTTATTCGGCAAAAAACCGTCATTAAAAGTATCGGGCTGGAACATTAATTAATTCTCTTAAACAAAGATTAAAAAAGCGATTGGAATAAAATGAAAAGAAATTATTATATCGTAGCGCTCATCTTCCTTACCTTTTTTGTTATTTCTTTTATAACGAATATTCTTGGTGCGCTCAATCCGGATGTTATTAAAAGTTTTAATTTAAGTTTAACATTATCTGCATTATTACCGTTCGCATTTTTTATTGCGTATGGGGTAATGTCAATTCCCGCCGGAATGCTTGTAGAAAAGTATAAAGAAAAATGGACGATGGGTTTATCCTTTATTATAGCATTCGCCGGAGCTTTGCTTTTCTCACTCTTCCCGCATTACTTAATATTTATCATTTCATTATTCCTCATGGGAACCGGAATGGCGATGCTGCAAGTCGCTATCAATCCGCTATTAAGAGTCTCCGGTGGAGAAGAACATTTCGCTTTTAATTCGGTTATGGCTCAATTGATATTTGGCGGGGCATCTTTTATTGCGCCGATGTTTTTAATTTACTTAATTCAAAATCTTGACAGCAACACCGGTGCAAACACCGTAAAATCAATTTTCTCCGGTTTAGTTCCCGCTAATCTTTCATGGACATCTCTCTATTGGATTTTCGCTTTGATCTCTCTGCTCATGGTTATCGTTGTTTCATTTTCAAAATTTCCTTCCGTTGAAAGGAAAGAAGATGAAAAAGCGGGAACGTGGGAGACTCATCAAAATTTATTCAAACAGAAAACAGTTATCCTCTACTTCATCGGAATATTTGCTTACGTGGGAACCGAACAAGGTGTTTCGTATTGGATGTCGAAGTTTCTTTATACTTATCACAATTACGATCCGCAAACAGTTGGAGCGTCTACAGTTGGATGGTTTTGGGGAATGATGTCGATTGGTTGTTTAATAGGTTTGGGTTTGCTCAAACTTTTTGACAGCAGAAAAATTTTATTGGGCGCAGTTATTTCGGCGGCAATTTGTTTATCCGTTGCGCTGTTCAGCGGCGGTGAAACGGCGTTATACGCTTTCCCGATGGTAGGATTTTCATTATCGGTAATGTGGTCAATAGTCTTTTCATTGGCGCTCAATTCAGTTGAAAGTCATCACGGTTCTTTCGCGGGAATTCTTTGTACTGCAATTATCGGCGGAGCAATAATCCAAATAATTATCGGATGGCTTGGCGATATGTTCGGTTTAAGAATCGGAATGTTCTTCATTTATCTAACGCTGGCTTATTTATTCAGCATCGGTATTTGGGCAAAACCAATTATCACCAACGAAACCATAAGCATGAAGAAAAATAAAAAGTGATACAGAAGAAGATGGCGAAGAAGTCAACACAAGTAAATATGATGGATTAATATAATAATATTATGAAAGAATGATTCATTGAATGGATGAATGGGCGCATGATTCAATGGTTTCAATTTAAAATATTTATTTTTTATTGTTTTTCATTCAACCATTCAGACATTCAATCATTCTCCAAGCATGTGTATTTTATTATCTATCTCCTTATAATCTGATTTATTAAAAAAAGTGAAAGAAAACTGTAATGGCAATTTTAGGCATTGACCTCGGAGGAACTAACGTTCGTGTTGGTCTAATTGAAAATAATTCTTTGGTAAAAGTTGAATTGTTGCCGATAAACAAAACCGGAGATGCCATTGATGTGGTTAATGATATATCAAATTTGATCGAGCGGTTCTCCGATAATAAAATCAAGGGAATTGGCATCGGAGTTCCAAGTGTGGTTGATGTTGAAAAAGGAATTGTTTACGATGTTCAAAATATTCCTTCATGGAAAGAGGTTCCTTTAAAAGAGTTGTTGGAAAAGAAATTTAAAGTGCCGGTTTATGTAAATAACGATGCCAACTGTTTTGCGGTGGGAGAGAAATATTTTGGGAAGGGGAAAGCTTATCAAAATATTATCGGCTTAATTATTGGTACCGGAATGGGCGCCGGTATTATAATACACGATAGACTTTACGCCGGGAAGAATTGCGGAGCCGGTGAGTTTGGGACAATCCCGTACAAAAATAAAACTTACGAATACTTTTGCAGCGGTCAATATTTCGTCTGTGAATTTAAAACAACCGGAGAAGAATTATTTCAAAGAGCAAAACAAAATGATAATGAAGCGCTCCAAATCTTTACCAAGTTTGGTTCTAACCTTGGTGAAGCTATAAAACTTATCATGTATGCGATTGATCCTGAAATCATTATCCTTGGTGGTTCGGTAAGTAAATCATTTGATTTATTTAAGGATGCAATGTATAAATCAATTGGTGATTTCGCTTATCCAAAATCAATCGATAATTTAATGATAAAAGTATCCGAGATTGAGAATGTGGCAATACTTGGCGCTGCAGCTCTTTATTATAATGAGTTGGCGAAATGAACTGGAGAGTTGTTAAGTCATCTTACGCAAAACTTTTATGTATTAGCCCCGCCATTTATGACGGGATAGAAACAAACGCAGAAAATTCAGGCTTTAACAATTGTTTAAGCTATTAATGGGCTAAAGCCAATGTATTTTGTCTTTTTTGCCTCCCCCAGCATAAATGGCGGGGTTACGTGATAATAAAGTATGCATAAGGTAAGTTATTAAATTAAGTTGGAAAACAAAGTTTGAATCATTAATTTAAATAAGCATTTAGGAATAAACTTTAATTCACTGGTAACAAATTTATAAAATGAAAAAAATCTCAATATTAGTTATCGAAGATAATCGCCTTCTGCGTGAAGGAATCGCTGCAATGCTCAAAAAGTAACCAGATATGAGTGTTGTTGCTACGGTTGGGAATGGCGAAAACATATTGATGATGATGGACAAGCTCAAACCAAATGTAGTATTGCTTGATCTCGGTTTGCGAAGTCAAAACAGTTTGCAAGTTGTA
>JALNWB010000073.1 GCA_023231105.1 Ignavibacteriaceae bacterium
CAGTTGACCAAAAAATATAAGAACTCCTACTCCGCTTAAATAACCGGCAACAACAGGATAAGGAATGTATTTGATAAATCTCCCTCCACCTAACTTTCCAATCAGTAACTGAACAACTCCTGAGAGTAAAGAAACAATAGTGATATAAATAGGAATAGCATCGGATGGAATAGTTCCTTTATGCAGCATCTCGCTTACAAAAACAGAAAGTACAGCCGCTGCAGGAGCGCACGGCGCTGAGATCAATTTTTTTGTCCCGCCAAAAATAGCTGCAAACAATCCCATGGTAACAGTTCCAAGAATACCGCCGATTGCAGCTCTGCCGGAAAACTCCGTACCTAAGGGGGCGAAGATAATCAATCCGAAAGCAATTGCTGAAGGGATTGCAACTAGCATAGCCGCTGTGCCGCCTAAAACATCACCAAGTAAATTATCCAGAGAAATTTTTTTTTCTAAATTTTTCATATTCTCGCCCATGCTTTATGATAATTACATGTTACTCCAATGTTTTTTGATCACAGTTCGCTGCGCTAGAAAGGATTAACGATTTAATATCTATGAAGTTTTCGAACAATATCGCAAATCAAAAATCATAAACAGTATCCTTTGGATCAATCATTATTCTTAAAACCATTTATTAGAATAACTTTCTGTTTTTAGAATGCTCATTAATATTTTGCCATTTATCTAATGATTTTACTCCTAATGCACTAATTATTATTAAGAACACCTGTCACTAAATTTATAAGCTCATGTTTTTGAAATGGTTTAGAAATATAATGGGTGCACCCGCCTCTAAGGAATTCTGCTTTATCTTTTCCCATCGCATATGCCGTAACTGCTATTATCGGTGTGCTAAAATACTGCGGAATTTTTAATATTTCTTGAACCACTTCCATCCCATTCATTTCTCCTCCAAGTTTAATATCCATTAAAACCAAATCATATTTTTTTTCAGCAGCTAATTGTATAGCTTCCGCTGCGTCCTCTGCCATATCGATGATACAAGTATTTTTCAAGAAAAATTTTATAACGTTTCTATTAGCAAAATCATCTTCTACACAGAGGGCTAAAGGCAAACCTGTCGTTTCTGCTTTTTCTTTTTCAGGTTGAATAACCACGGCTTGTTTTTCTTTTACAACTTTTTCTATTTGTGGAATAACACTTACCGCCGGGAATTTAACCGTGAAAGTAGAACCTACTCCTAATTCACTTTCTACAGATATATCCCCTTGCATTAATTCTACTGCTTTTTTAGAAATGGTTAATCCTAGACCTGCTCCTTCATAACTTCGTGTTAATCCTTCACTCACCTGCCGGAATTCATCCCAGATCAGATCAATTTTATCGGAAGCTATGCCAATTCCTGTATCTTTTATTTTTATATAAAGCCAATCTTTTTCATCAATAATTTCTTTCCCTATTTCTACAATAATTTCCCCTTTGTTTGTGAACTTTATAGCATTATCTAGAAGATTGTGGAGTATTCGTGTAAAAAGATGTTCATCTAAATGAACAAAAATATTTTCTTCTTTTATTATCGTTTCTAATTGAAGATTTCTTTCTGCCGCTTCTTTAGCAATTGAGTTTATGCTATTTTTTACAAGAGGAATCACCTCAACATCTTTGGCTATTACTTCAATTCTATCGGTTTCAGCTTCAGATAAATCAAGGATGAAATTTAAGGTTTCACTCAATCTTTTGCCGGATTGATAAATACCTTGAGCCATTTCATTTTGACCCGGATCATCGATCGATGAAGCGAGAATATCTGCGTACCCCATAATTCCATTAAGAGGAGTTCTAAGTTCGTGACTCATATTAGCAAGGAAGTTTGTTTTTAAGCGACTCATCTCTTCCGCTTTTTCTTTGGCATTAATCAGTTCTTTCTCGGCACGTTTGCGCTCGGTAATATCGGTTGCAACTCCAATAAGAGCAATAGCTTTCCCACTTTTATCGCGTATGATTGTGGTAGAAAGAGAAATTTGAAATTCACTTCCATCCTTTCTTTTATTCCACAATTCACCTTGCCATCCTCCGAGTAATGTAGTTGGTAAAATTTCTTTAACTAATTCCGGCGGATTATTTAGTGAGCGCACTATGCTCATATGTTTTCCTACCAGTTCACTTTCATCGTAACCATAGGTTTTCAAAAATGATTCATTGACAAACAGAATTTTATCTTCTATATCAGTGATACTAACACATTCATTTATACTTCTTAAAGAGTGAGCAAGCATTACAATTTCTTCTTCTGCATGTTTGCGCTCATAGATGTCTCTCAAAATTCCAAGAGACATTCTCTTACCCCTTAACATAAAAGTAGAGAGGGATAATTCAACCGGAAATTCTTCTCCATTTTTTTTGATGGCAGCTAGTTCTAAAACTTTCCCGACAGCTGGTCCTTCCCCTGTCTCTAAATATTTTGCAAAGCCTTTTTCGTAATCGTCGTGAAAACGTTTTGGCGCGATTAGTGCATGAACCGCTTTGCCCGTTATTTCTGAACTTTTAAACTGGAATAGTTTTTCGAACGCCTCATTCCAGTAGAAGAATTTTCCTTCATCGTCCATCATAATGATCGAATCTTTAGCTGATGAAGCGAGGTTCCTAAATTTTTCTTCACTCTCAAGTAGTGCTTCTTCCGCACGTTTGCGCTCGGTAATATCTTGCGCTGTACCTCGAAGTCCCACAATCTTACCTTTATTATCGTACCTAACTTCGCCATGAGCAGTGACCCAGCGAGTCGTACCAGCCATAAGAGCAAATTCAAGATCAAGTTGATACTCTTCACCGGTCTGCATGCTCTTCTTGACAGCAGCATCTAACAGCGCGGCGCTCTCACGCGTGTATATCTTTAGGTGTTCCTCATATCCTGGTGGATTTTGTTTAGGATCGAAACCATAGATGCGATAATACTCTTCTGACCAGATGATGGTATCGGTTGTTGCATCCCAATCCCAACTACCAAACCGTCCTACACGTTGTGCTTCTTTAAGTTCTGCCTCGCTCTTAAGGAGTGCTTCTTCCGCACGCTTGCGCTCGGTGATGTCATCCAAGATGACGAGGGTATCTTTCCCATGTACCGAAGCGTGAAACTTTATATCATGAACAATACCATATTTGTCTGTTGTTTTCCATTCTTGTGGTTTAATAAGTGTCCCCATATCAAGTGACTTTTGTAACTCCTTCTCCAATTCTGATACTACGATTTTGCGGTATGCTTCATTTGGGTACGCTCTGAGCCACCATTGTTCGAGTGTTGGAATATCTTGCAGATTGTATCCGAACGTTTCAATAAATTTTATACTCACAAAAGTAATATTTCCATAATTGTCATTGATCGCGTACGGAAGCGGAGATTCGTTTAGGAGAAGTTTCCATCTTTCTTCGCTTTCTTTAAGGTTTTGTAACATCAATAGATTTGTCAAACTGTCTGCCACACGTCTGCTGATCTCCTTGAAAAGTTGCCGCTCATCATTTGTCCAGACCCGTGCGTGTGAACATTGGTGCATTCCAAAAACCCAGGGTTTACCTATCTTGGGATAAATGGGAACCATCATCTGAGACTGAACGCCAAACTGCTCGGCAGTAACTTTGTTGATTGGTCTATCTGTTCCAGTAAGGTAAGTAACTACATCACTTAGTTCTAGAGCTTCCCGCAAATTATCAGCAAGATCCGGAGACATCGGTACATCTATGTTCTTAACATTGGCACCAGGATATTCATGTTTATACACTTCCACCGGAACGCGAAAAGACTGAACATCGGGATCGCATGGATAGAAAAGCCAGGCACGGTCGCAATCGAAAATCGAAAACACCGTATTAACTACACTCCATAGCATTGGTTCAATATCTACTTCCTTTTTTATAACGCGATCAATCCGATCCAAGCTTTCCAGAAAATGAACATATGCTTTGGTTCTCTCCTCTGCTTGCTTGCGCTCAGTTATATCCTTAACCATTCCCCGCACTATTGGCTTATCAATACCGTGAGTTCGGAGAGAATTGTTATATTCCCAAATACGTCTTTCACCGGTTTTGGTTTGAATTATCATAAGTCCCTGTGCATGTCCAACTGTTTGTATCTTATTCAAATAAGCATTAAAGATTTTTCGGTATTCCGGTACAATCATATTTTGCATATTCATTTTTAATACTTCTTCTTGAGAATAGCCTGTAATTTTTAACGCAGCACTATTTACTGAGAGAATATTTCCATCCAAATCATGAGTGCAAATGAGGTCGCTACTGTTTTCAACCAAATCGCGATAACGATCTTCATTTTCTTTCAACGCTTGGGCTATTTTTTCTTTTTCTAAAATGATTTTATTTTTTTCAAGCGCATCTTTTATCGCCATAGGCAGACGGGCAATGTGTTCTTTGATGATATAATCAGTAGCGCCGGATTTCATACATTCAACTGCAATCTCTTCGTTTACAGAGCCAGTTAAAAGTATGAAAGGAGTACTTGGACATTTTTCTAAGGTGAGATTTAATGCACGCATTCCATCGAATTTTGGCATCTTATAATCGGAAATAATTATATCCGGAGAAAATTTTTCCAGTTCATGAAGAAAATCAGCTTCGGTATCAACAACACGAGATTGATAGACAATTCCTTCTTTGGAAAGAGTCCGTTTTGCAAGTTCAACATCTGTTGGCAAGTCTTCAACAAATAAGATTTTTAATTCGGCTGCCATTTTATACCTTATGGTTTATAACTAAGAAACAACATTAATGCAATTAGGCAATAAGCACGAGGCAATAGTAAAACATCTCTATCACACTATTACCGATTGCTTAATTACTACTTCCTATAAGACCTAAATCTTCGGTAACTGATTAAGCAGTAGCCAATACATCCCTATTTGATTTACTGCAGTCATAAACTGATCAAAGTCAACCGGCTTTTGGATATAACTGTTAACGCCAAGTTTGTAACTTTCAATCATATCTTTTTCTTGATTGGAAGAGGTTAAAACAATTATTGGAATTATCTTTTTCTTTTCATCACTCTTAAGAATTTTCAAAACTTCTAATCCATCTACTTTGGGTAATTTGAGGTCAAGCAGTATAATCTTTGGCACATTATTTGGCAATCGATTTTCATATTTATTTCTACAATAAATAAAATCCAGAGCATCTTCGCCATCGTTTACTACGAAGATGTGATTGGCAACGCCGCTTTTCTTCAAAGCCCGTAAAGCTAACTCAACATCGTTCAGGTTGTCTTCAACAAGCAGAATATCTACAGGTGTTGTTTCCATTTTGTTCTCCTTTTTTTAATTAGGCAATAGTCATTAGGCAATAGGTAAAAGTATTTTACTATTGCCTTGTACCTACTGCTTATTTTACACTGCCTATTTTTGAAATCAATGATGTTAACATTTTACTAATTTCTAGTATATCACTGAGAATTTTTTCGGAATCAATTTGTTTAAAATACTTTAATCTAACACATAATTCAATTTGTGTTTCTAATTCTAAAAGCGAACCTCTGGCAATCGAAAGAAATTGTACATAACTACCTCTTGACTGTCTTCCATATCCTTCTGCGATATTTGAAGGAATTGAAACGGCAGCTCTTCTCATTTGAGATATTAATCCAAAATTTTCTTTCGAAGGAAGTTTTTCAGTAATTCTATAAATAGATTCAACCAAATCCATACTTTTCTGCCAAACAATTAAATCTTTATAACTTCTAATCATACTTTCGTCTCGTGCCTATGCCTATTTACTTAAAGGCTAAAATAGAATGTCGTACCAACATTCAATTCAGATTCTGCCCGAATATCTCCGCCATGTCTAGTGACAATTCGTTTGGCAATTGCCATACCAACACCGGTGCCTTTATATTCTGTTTCACTGTGCAGCCGTTGAAATACACCGAACAATTTATCGTAATACTTCATATCGAAACCAACACCGTTATCCCGAATACAATAAACGTTTTTTCCATTTTCTACTTTACTATTTATTCCGATAACGGGCTTTTCTTTCTTTGATGAAAATTTTACAGCATTTGATATTAAGTTTGTCCAAAGTTGTCTTATCATTGTGGCATCACCCTTAGCGCGCGGCAAATCAGAAATTGAAAGAAATATCTTTTCTCTTTCTTGTTTAGAAGTAACTTCATGGTAAATTGAATTTACTAGTGTCTTCATATCAATTTCAGATTTATCCAGTTCGCGTCTGCCAATCCGTGATAAAGCAAGAAGATCATCAATTAAATGTCCCATCTTTTGTGTATTACTTCGAATTACATTGAGAAGCCTTTGTCCTTCTTGGTCTAACTTATCAGAATAGTCTTCAAGCAGGATATTTGAGAATCCATCTATTCCTCTTAGCGGCGCACGCAAATCATGAGAGACAGAATATGAGAATGCTTCCAATTCTTTGTTCGAGGCTTCTAGTTTTTGCCTTTCCTCTTTAAGTTCTGAGGTAACTGTATTTAAATCCTCAACCATGTAAAGCATAGCTTTTTGGCTTTTATCAAGTTTGTGAATTTTTTCATCCAGTTCTTTAGTGCGTTCTGTAACTTTTATTTCTAATTCATCTGTTAATTTCCTCAGTTCTTCTTCGGTCTGTTTCTGCTTTGTAATATCCATGATGTTGCCGAATAAACGGACAACTTTTTCTCCATTAAATTCAGCTTTGGCGGCTGTTCTAACCCATTTAGAAATTCCATCAGCTGATTTGAACCTTAATTCCAGATCATAAGGCTCTCCATTTTCCAATGTCCTTTGAAAAGCGGCATTAAGTATTTTCTGATCTTCTGGATGATAGAATATTATATCTTGGTCTTTGCCGGATGGATCAAACTCAGCTTCTGATACTCCGTAAATATTGTACACGCCATCAGTCCAGGTAATTTGTTTTGTTTCCACATTATATTCCCAACCACCGATTTGTGAAACCTTCTCCATTTCTTTAAGTAATATTTGTTGTTCGCGAAGGGAATTAGCTGTTTTTTTATGTTCAAAAATTTCTTCCCGCAACTTATATGTTCTTCTTTTAACTTCCGAACGTAAAAAAAGAATCGAAACAATAGAAAAAAGAATTATTAACGGGATAAAAATATAGAGTGCAATTCTTACCACATCCTTCAGAGCAAACTGTTTCAGTATGCTTGGTCCAAACCATTTTAAATGAATCCTATCATAGGTTCCATTTGCTATAACAATAGAGAGTCCTTCATTAAGCCGGGATAGTAGATCTTTATTCCCTTTTTTAACAGCAAAACAAAAATCTTGTCGAAATCCATCAAGCTGTATTTCCAACGGAACAACAGATTCTATATCCAAATCTTGTAAGAGATGGAGACCCATTACTCGTTGTGTAATTACGGCATCATGCTCTCCGTCTGCCAAAATGCGAAAAGCCTCTTCGAATGTATGGGTTGTAAAAATATTTTTTGATATATTCTTCCGGCATACAAACTCCTCAGAATTGTCCCCTTTCATAACAATAATATCTTTATCCTTTAGATCCTCCACAGTTTTAATATCGGTGGTTCCCTCTCTAACAAAAATAGCTCCATGTAGTGTTAGATACGGAAGAGTAAAATCATACAGAAGTTCTCGCTCCGGAGTTCTTCCTACCAAAGGAAGAGCATCTATCTTCCCTTCAGCTAAATTTTGTTTTATCTGATCCCAAATGCCAATTTTAATATCAACTTCAATGTCCACAGTTTTAGCAGCAGCTTTGAAGAGATCAACGGAAAATCCATCGGCTTTACCGTTTTTATCAATAATACAATATGGAGGATAGTTTGGTTCTGATGCTATACTGATCCTTTTTATTTTATCTTTAGTAGTTATATCTGGAGTAATTAATTGTGCATTTATGCCGGATAGTATGCTGAAAAATATTATTAAAAAAAATATATACTCTCTTTTGTAATTATTCATTATTTACACCGTCTGTTTTTCTCTTTCAGTAATCATTGCGCGCATCTTGAATTTATAAACCATGATTTTCTTATATGTTTTTATAATTATAGTATTGGAAAAAATATACCTAAGATTTACTTTTTAATTTCTCAATTTCGTCTCTCAATTCCTTCATTCGCAATTCGCGGTTAATGGTTGCGTCGTGGAAACGTTCTAATTCAGAGACTCTTTCTCTTAATTCTTTCGTCTTTTCAACAACTTTTATTTCTAATTCGTCTTTTAATCTGCGAACTTCCTGTTCTGCCAATTTGCGTTCAGTGATATCGCGTGCCGCGGCGAAGACGCCTTGTATCTCCCCCTTCTCGTTTTTATAGACTGTTGCATTGTAAAGCACATCAGTTGTTTTTCCCAAAGTATGCCGAATTGTAAGCGGATAATCTCTCACTAAACCCTCTGTCAGCACCTTCAGGTATCCTTCAGTAGCCTTCTCAGGTTCTGTAAAATAATTTGCAAAATCGTCACCGATGAGTCGTTTGCGCAGAACTCCGGTTACGATCTCTGTCGCCTCGTTCACATCGTTGATTTTGCCATCGGGACCAATGGTCACTAGTGGATCAATGCTTGCTTCAATGAGTCGTCGATTATATGCACTTGCAGCTTGCAACGCTTCTTCCGCACGCTTACGCTCGGTGATATCTTGAACAGTGCCTACTGAGCGAATTGGATTGTCGTTGGTGTCATAAAATGTCCGGCATTCCTCGTATACAAATTTTATTCTGCCGTCAGGAAAAAGAAGACGATGATCTATTGAATAAGGTGTTTTGTTTTTCACAGAGTTAGTATAAGCAGAGTTAACTGCTTCACGGTCTTCAGGATGAATTGCGTCAAGAAAGGCATCGTAAGATGCACCAAACTTTTCATGGTCAATTTCAAATATCCGGTAAATTTCATCCGACCAGATAAGATTATTATTTACAAGATCTAGTTCCCAGCTTCCAATATGTGCAACTTTCTGAGCTTCATTAAGTCTTGTTTCGGCAAACTTTCGGATTTCTTCTGCATGTTTGCGCTCAGTAATATCGCTAATAGTCCCGATTAATTTTGTTGGCTGGTTATTCTTATCAAATTCAAGTACTCCTAAACCGTGCACCCATCGTTCTTCACCGTCTGCTTTCCTGATGATTTTATATTCTTTATCAAATTTTTGACGCTTTTCTATAACTTCTTCAGCAACATATTTGGTTATTATGGTACTCCAGTCTGGATGAAGTAAAGCAGCCCATCCTTCGAGAGAGCGTATATAATTTTCATCTATTCCAAAAATGTCATCAAGAATTTTAGAACTACTCCAAAATCCCTTTGACAGATCAAAAACATAACTTCCCAAATGTGCTATCGATTGAGATTCCTTTAGAAGACGTTCGCTTTCTTCCAATGCATTCAAAGATTCCCGTTCTTTTGATTGATCTCTAAACACAAGAACGACTCCGACAATTTCATTGCGTTCATTCTTTATAGGTGCGCCGCTATCGGCAATTGGTATTTCATTTCCGTCTCTGGAAATTAAGAGAGTATGATTTGCAAGTCCTACAACTAATCCTTCCCTTAGAACTCTTTTTACAGGATTTTCAACTTTATTCCCCGTCTTTTCACTTACAATTTGAAAAATATTTTCAAGTAGTTTGCCTTTTGCATCGGCTTCACTCCAGCCGGTTAATTGTTCAGCAACAGTATTCATCTGTTTAATAATACCATTTTTATCAGTAGTAATTACTCCGTCGCCAATGCTGTAAAGTATGGTTTTAAATTCTTCATGAGCTTCACGCAATTCTTTTTCTTTAACAAAAAGTTCTCTGTAAATATTTCTTTGGCGGGAAGAATAAATCAAAGCTAAACCGGCACCGGATAATAGAATTAATACTAAAATAAATATGCTGATAAAGACTGCTCTGAAAGTAAGTTCAGAATAAATTTCACTTTTATCAACTTTAGCAACCATAAACCAGGGTGTGCCGGAAATTGATTGAACATCCGATAGAACCTTTACACCGCGGTAGTCTATTCCTTCCCAAATTCCTTTGTACCCTAAAGCGGCTTGCACTGCAGGGACTTCTTTTTTGGTTAAAGGAATCCGGAGTTTCAAAGCAGTGTTCTTCCAGTGTCGTAATTCATTTAGGAAGAGAATGCTGTCGCCGTCTTTTCGTAATAGTAATGTCTCGGCTGTTTTACTAGGTGTGGGCCATGTTTGTATAAAAGGATATAAATAATCATCCGGGTCAATTCGGAACAGCAATGCTGCAATTGAAATATTTTTATCATCAATAACCGGCGCAATAATATCGTAGTGAATTTTTTTGTGTGTAGGACAGTAATAAAAATCTGTAAATGTTATTTGCTGTCTTTTAATTGCCTCCCGAATAATGGATGATGTAACCGTACTGAAGATTTCCTCTTTAGAATTGAAAGAGAGCAGAATTTCTCCTTGTAGTGATACAAGAAAGATATCTTCATAATCATAATTAATTTTAAATTGGGTGAATTGTTTTAATATATCTTTTTTAAGCGAGAGGTTTTTTCTAATTCTAAACCACTGTTCAATTTCTCTATTAAAGAACGGCGCTTGCATTGCAATGGTTGCATCTTCTAATCTTTCTTTTCGCCATTGTATAATTTGATTAATCTTTAATTCAGTAACTGCTTGGATTTCTTGGAACTTTTCTTTGCGGATGGATTTTTCTTCGGATGAATAATAGAGATACCCACCGAGTATAAACAGTGTGCTCAAAACCCCTGCTAAAACAAACAAGTGCCATTTTTTAATTGCAGTTGGTTTGGATTTCTTTTCCATAGAACTCACCTAAAAATATTTTGCTTTTAGTTTGAATCATTAAATCAAAAAACATCTATGCAAATTTCGTTACATTTTCCCCTTTATGCAACATCGCGCATTTTCGTGTATGAGCAAAGTTCATTCCCGGATTTATCTGCATCGGTGAGAGATACAAAGAATTTTTAAATAAATTATAATATTGTTAATCATCTTTTAGTATTTTGTAGAAAGATTTTGTATCGGCTTTTTATTTTATAAATTATACTTGCGGTTTACTCTGCTCTAAATAGGAAAGAAGAATGGCACTTACTGAACTAAAAAGACCAACAACCATACTCCCGTTAATTACTGCGGGATTTTATTTCGGCATTCTACAAGCTGCGCTCTATTTTGCTATTGAAGTTTTCGTAACTGCAACCTTTACGGGATATTTTATTTTAATCTTGACCTGGATGTGCGGCGTCGTTTTTTCGATGAAGACAAATGTTGTTGAAGGACTTTTTAAAAATATGGTTCTCTCGCTTGCTTCGTTTTATTTACTCCTGCTTTTTGTTATGCTGTTTACTTTCTACGAACCGGCATATTTTCTTCTTGGTTTATTAATTTTTGTAGCAGCGTTTCCAGCCGGGAAATTTTTTAAGGAATTGGGAACTGTTATTGCAAGTGATGCACTTTTTTTACATGAAAATAATGGTTTTGTTTTCGGCACAGTGTTGGGACTTTTATTCTTTGTAAAATTTGGAGTGCTCTTCATCTACACTGCCCCGCTTGTTGCTTTTATAATTATGTTTCTCTCTTTCTCCGAAGAATCTTTTGGAAAAGAAAACGGCGTAATGGTTATCATTTTTCTTTTTGTACTTTTCTTTATTTCTCAAAGTTATTGGACCGGAGTTTTCGCTCTTCTAATTTTTTTAGGCGTCCTATTTTGGTCAAGGTATGTTTTCTCAAAACCGGTCGCTCATGAACAAACCTATTCAACTCAATCGCAGCCGGAGATATCAAATAATAAATTAAAGGCTGTCATATTTATAGCAGGATTCAATCTCATTCTTCTCCAATATTTTATCGTACGGGAATTTTCAATAATAATTTCTGCAAATGAGCTAAGCATTTTGCTTGTGAGCGCAGCTTATTTTGTCGGCTTCTCTGTTGGTTATGCCGTCTCTTCCCATATATCATTTACTTATTTAAAAGTGATTTGCTTCGTTACGTTTATCGTTCATTTAGTAGTTTTTGCCGGGATAAAATTTTTTGCTTCATACTTGGTGTTTAGGGGATTTAGCATAGAAGCCTTACTATTGCTTCTTTTTGTTTCGTCTTTTTTAACGTCTTCTTTTTATTCAATCTTTTTGCCGAAGATCATTCATATAAAAGGCTCAAACAAGCTGCCTTCGTTCTACAGCATTGAACTTCTCGGAGCTGCTGCCGGAGTCATCTTTTTCCTTTTGATTATCTCCTTTTCCCCGTTTTTTCTTTTGCCGGTTTATTTTCTTTTTTTAGTCCTCCTCTATTTTATTTTGTTCGATAAAAGTTTATGGGCGCATCCTCTTTTGTTGATCGGAATATTTTTAACCGGAGTTTACAGCATTCATCAAGATAGCTTTCAATCAAAAACGACATTAGATTATTATCAATCGCGCGGATTCCGGAATCCAACTCTATTATATTCCAATAATTCTTTTTATCACACGGTAGATGTTATAGAAACTTTTCATGATGAATTTCATTCTATGAAGCAAAGTAAAATTTCGTTTCTTAACGGGCAAAAATATTTCGACTACAATTATTCACCTTCCGGAAATATTGAAGAAGAAACTTCGTTGAGTGAATTCACTTATTTTCTTGCAAAGCTTCCGGCAGAATTTGCTTTTACACGAACAAAAAAGAAACAACGAATTTTAATTCTCGGCGGTGGGTCTTTATATTCAATTAGCCGGGTAGCTCCTTACTCATCAAAAACCACAGTAGTAGAAATTGATCCTTCGGTTATTGAATCTTCTAAAAAATGGTGGCATGAGTTTAATAAATATGATCAACTTCGGAATTATGAAATTATTATTGATGATGCAAAGCGATATTTAAAAACAACTAATGAGTATTTCGATCTCATCATTATGGATATTTCCGCCCCTTACTATTTGGGTTCTGCTCTGCTTCACAATAAAGAATTTTTTGAGCTTGTGAAAAGTAAATTAAAACCTGACGGAATGTTCTCCGAATCAACACAAGGCAGACCTGATCCCGGTTACCCCGATGGTACATCGATGAAAATACTTAAAGCAGTCCATGATGTTTTTCCCAACTACTGCATTATAGATTGCCAATCGGCTCCAAGAGGAATAAGAGGATTTATAATAGCTTCCAAAAACTTTACTATATCTAAAGATGAAGTGGGTGATATATTAAAAAAGGATAACAAATTTACCGGTACTGCATTATACCGGAAGGAGGATGATCATTTTACTTTTGCCGATGTGAAACCTTACTCGATTTATTCGATGGAAAGTCTATGGGAAGGAAATATAAAAAGAATTAAAACCAGATTAGCTTTTGGTGAAACACGGAAAGAAAATGCAATCGCAAGTAAATTGGATGAAGTACAGAGAAGAGAAACAGCCTTCCTTTTCCCCGATTATCTCCGGCAAGAATTTCTCAACTTCCGTTTTCTAAGCATCAGTTTTATAATTTTAGTTTTAGCAATGATGCTTCGTTATTATCCCGAGAAGAAAAAGTCCGAAAGCAACAAGGATTAATTGAACGCCTAAAAAATGTTTTACACTTGACGGAGGAAGCAAACGATTGATTCATTTTGAATGGTTTTGTATAAAATTCCTTGATTTGGAGAGTTAAACAGAAGTTAAGAGATGACATAATTTATAAACGATGTCATCTCTTTTTTTAGTTATTATTTCAGAAAATTATTTTTTTTCTTCCTGGGCGTTGGAAACATCCGGAACAATTTCATCTTCAATAAAAATTAATTGCTCGGTTTTATCAACATGCTTCGCAATTATTTTACTTCCTTCCTTAAAGGTTCCTCGCAATATTTCTTCGGCTAATGGGTCTTCAATGTACTGTTGAATGGCTCTACGCAATGGGCGCGCGCCGAACTTTGGATCAAATCCTTTTTCTGCAATAAATTCTTTTGCGGAATTTTCTAACACTATTTCCATTTTATTATCGTGGATGTTATTCAGCAAATCTTTTATTTCGATTTCAATAATTTTAAGAATGTCTTCTTTTTCAAGACTTCTGAAAACGATTGTTTCATCAAGACGATTGAGGAATTCCGGGTTAAACAATTTTTTCACCGCATCTTCAACGGTATTTTTCATAGAGGAATAGTGGTTCTCGCCACCCGGTAAATTAGAAAATCCAAATGAACCGATTGACTTTATATCTCTCGCACCGATGTTCGAGGTCATAATTATGATCGTGTTTTTGAAATCAACTTTTCTTCCCAGACTATCGGTTAATATTCCTTCATCTAAAACTTGAAGGAGAATTGAAAAAATATCGGGATGAGCTTTTTCAATTTCGTCAAAAAGCACAACAGAATAAGGTTTGCGTCTAACTTTTTCAGTCAACTGACCGCCTTCTTCGTAACCGACATATCCGGGAGGCGCGCCAACTAAACGGGAAACCGCAAACTTTTCCATGTACTCGCTCATATCAATTTTGATAAGGGCACTATCAGAATCGAATAAATATCTTGCGAGTACTTTACACAATTCAGTTTTGCCAACACCGGTGGGACCAAGAAAAATAAAGCTGCCTATCGGACGCTTTGGATTTTTCAACCCCGCTCTTGCCCTGCGGATAGACTTCGTTAATTTCGAAACAGCTTCATCCTGTCCAACAATCATTTTTTTGAGTGATTCTTCCATATTGAGCAGTTTATCCGATTCTGTTTGCGCAACACGTGTAACCGGGATGCCCGTCATCATTGCCACTACGGTGGCAATATCTTCTTCGGAAACATCATAAATAATATCTTTAGTCTTCGCTTCCCATTCTCGTTTTGCAACTTCCAAATCAGATTGAATACGGCGTTCTTTATCGCGCAGCCGCGCGGCTTCTTCATAATCCTGTTTCTTAACAACTAAAGATTTTTCCTGTCTCACTTTTACAATTTCATCTTCGAGCGTAAGAATGGTTTGCGGAACTTCAAAGTTTCCCATGTGAACGCGGGAGCCGGCTTCATCAAGCACATCAATAGCTTTATCGGGGAGATGTCTATCGGTAATGTAGCGTTCGCTTAATTTTACCGCAGCTTCAATACCCTGATCGCTGTATTTAACGTGATGATGTTCTTCATATTTAAATTTAATGTTAAAAAGTATCTGGATGGTTTCTTCAGCGCTCGGTGGTTCAACCATAATTTTTTGGAATCGTCTATCAAGCGCCCCATCGGTTTCAATATATTTTCTGTATTCATCCAATGTTGTAGCGCCGATGCACTGAATATCTCCGCGAGAAAGAGCAGGCTTAAACATATTTGAAGCGTCAAGTGAACCGGATGCTCCGCCGGCGCCAACGATAGTATGCAGTTCATCAATAAAAAGAATAACATCTTTAGCTTTTTCAAGCTCGTTCATTAACGCTTTCATTCGTTCTTCAAATTGACCGCGATATTTTGTACCTGCAACAAGCCCGGCTAAATCTAACGTAACAACTCTTTTATCCTGAAGAATTCGCGGGACTTTTTTCTGTACGATACGCAGAGCAAGTCCTTCGGCAATTGCGGTTTTACCAACACCCGGTTCACCAATTAAAACCGGATTATTCTTTTTCCTCCGGCTTAAAATTTGTGCAACGCGTTCAATTTCTTTTTCTCTACCTACAACAGGGTCCAATTTATCTTCGTTTGCAAGTTTTGTTAAATCTCTTCCAAAATTATCAAGTACGGGAGTTTTAGTCTTTTCAATTTTTTTATCCATCTGAGGAGGCGTTCCTCTAAATTGCTCTTTAGGATCTTTAGCAGATAACATCTCATTCAATTCCGCGCGTGTAATATCATAGGTAATATTAAATTGATGGAGGATTTGCGTGGCAATATTTTCTTCATCTCTTAAAAGTGAAAGGAGTAAATGTTCCGTACCGATAACATCAGCTTTATAAATTTTTGCTTCAATTTGTGTAATCTTTAAAACCTTCTCAGCTTGCTTTGTTAAAGGGATATTCCCGATTGTGAGCGTTCCGCCGGTGGTTCTAACAGTATCTTCAACTGATTTTTTTAGGCGGACTAAATCGCAGTCCAGGTTTCGTAAAATACGGACGGCAACACCTTGCCCTTCGCGGATAACGCCGAGGAGCAAATGTTCCGTACCAATATAATCATGACCGAGACGAAGCGCTTCTTCGCGACTTAATCGAATTACATCTTGAAGTCTATCTGAAAAATTTCCGTCCATATTCTTAGTTCCCTTGTTTTATTCTATAACAATTTTAATTCTAAAATTGTTTCAATCCCAATATATTAATTGAAAAATCTTCAATCAAGTTAGAAATAGTACGATTAAACGAATTTTTGTTCCTTTCCTTGAAAAACATCAAAATTTATTGTAAATAGAAGGAAGAAAAAAATATATTTAGGAGTAAATATGGAAGCATTAGCAGGCTTATCAGTAATTCTTATTGTTGTAGCCTTAATCGTTCTCTTCATCATTCTCTATTTCGTACCGATCGGTTTATTTGTAACCGCATTCTTTTCCGGTGTTAAAGTTAGAATATTTAAAGATTTAGTCGGAATGCGTTTGCGAAAAGTCCCGCCTCACGTAATTGTTCGCGCAATGATCACAGCAACCAAAGCCGGTATCATGCTTGATGTCGGTAAATTGGAAGCGCATTATCTTGCCGGCGGAAATGTTGATAGAGTTATCAACGCACTTATCTCAGCAGATAAAGCAAATCTTGGTTTATCTTTTGAACGCGCAACGGCAATCGACTTAGCAGGTCGCGATGTTTTGGAAGCGGTGAAAATGTCGGTCCTTCCAAAAGTAATTGAAACTCCGCTTGTTGCCGCAATGGCAAAGAACGGTATTCAACTTAAAGCAATTGCTCGAATTACTATTCGTACAAATATCGATAGACTTGTCGGTGGCGCTACTGAAGCTACTATTTTAGCAAGAGTCGGTGAAGGAATTGTTTCAACCATAGGCGCATCCGATACACATAAACATGTTTTGGAAAATCCGGATTCTATTTCTAAAGCTGTACTTGCAAAAGGACTTGATGCCGGAACTGCGTTTGAAATTCTTTCAATTGATATCGCTGATGTTGACGTTGGTGAAAATATCGGAGCCAAATTACAAACAGATCAAGCGCAGGCGGATTTACAAATTGCCCGCGCAAGAGCGGAAGAAAGAAGAGCAGCCGCAGTTGCACTTGAACAAGAAATGGTTGCCGAAGTTGCCAAGCAAAGAGCGCGCGTAACGGAAGCTGAAGCTGAAATTCCAAAAGCTATTGCAGAAGCTTTCCGCAGCGGCAGATTGGGAATTATGGATTACTATAATTTGAAAAATATTCAGGCTGATACACAAATGCGCGAATCAATTGCAAAACCGGAAGAGAAAAAAGGATAACGTAAATGGATAATTTGATCAACATTCTTGTTGCCGCAATTATTATTTATAGTTTTCTTGCGCCTCTTTTAAAGAAAAAAAAGATAGGTGATTCTGATCAATCGTCTTCACCCGGAAGCAACCCGAACAGACCGGCTACCAAACAGAAACCTTCGTATCAAAATATGGATTTAGATATTTTTACCGAAATAGAACAGATGATGAATCGCGGTAAAACTCCGCCGGTTAAAACGATTCCACAAAAAGAAGAAGTTGTTCAAAAATATTCCGATGAAAATCAAGCAACTGCTTCTGAACATAGATTGGAAGACTGGGATAAGGATTTGAAATCCGCACATCAAAAGTTTAAAATCTCTGAAAATGAACGGTTAAATATTGAGAGAGATTTAGAGAAAAAGTTTAGCGCGCAGAGAAAGGTCTATTACAATCCGATTTTTGCGAAAGTAAAAAGTTCTTTTTTGAACAAAGCTGAATTCCGTAACGGATTTATTATTTCAGAAATTTTAGGAAAACCTAAAGCCCTGAGACGATGATCCAGAAAAAATATCAACTCAAACGAGTTAATCAAACGGGCTTTATTACTAGTAATATTGATGAAGCCCGTTTTGTTATAAATTATAAAAGCGAATTAAATCCGGCGCAGTACGAAGCTGCAAGTGCGGTTGAAGGCGCTTATTTAATTATTGCCGGAGCCGGTTCGGGGAAAACCAGAACTTTGGTTTATCGCGTTGCACGACTTATAGAGCTTGGTTATCAGCCGCAATCAATCCTGCTGCTTACCTTCACTCGAAAAGCCGCAAACGAAATGATGAACCGCGCCGCTCTTCTGCTTGATAACCGTTGTTCAAAAATAAACGGCGGAACATTCCATTCATTTGCAAATTCCATTTTACGCAAGTATGCTAAAGCTATAGGATTTGAATCTTCTTTTACCATTCTTGACCAAGGTGACAGCCAGGATGTTATCAATTTAATTAGAAATCAATCGGGGCTTGCAAAAAAAGAAAAGCGGTTTCCGAATAAACAAACACTCAACAAAGTTTTTAGTTTTTCGGTAAATACAGAGAAAAAAGTTGAGGATATTATTCTTGATGACTATCCACACTTTTACGAGCAGATAGATCAAATTCTTGATATTCAAAAAATTTACGACAGCTACAAAAAGAAAAATAATCTTCTTGATTATGATGACTTGCTAATTTATTTGCGGGATTTTCTTTTAAGCCTCTCCCCTTCTGCAAAAACACTTCTGCAATCTTTTAACTTTGTTATGGTGGATGAATATCAGGACACGAACAAACTTCAAGCGAGCGTTGTTCGCGCGTTAACTCAATTGAAACAAAACATTATGGTTGTTGGCGATGATTCAC
>JALNWB010000074.1 GCA_023231105.1 Ignavibacteriaceae bacterium
GCAGGGAGAAGTGATTCTCTCGGCTAATCCGCTTGATTTGGCAATCTCCGGTGAAGGCTACTTTCTTGTAAAAACTGAAAACGGAACCGAGCTGACAAGAAACGGAAAGTTTCATATTTCGGAAGATGGTTTTTTGGTTAACGGGAAGGGTGATAAAATCCTTGGTAAAAACGGTGAAATTAGTTTCGGTGATTTTATTAATGCCGATAATCCTTCTATCAAAATTTCTAAGAACGGCGATATTAAAATGGGAGATACAGACATTGACTCTCTCGTAGTTGTAAAATTAGAAAATCCTCAAGATGCAATAAGAACTTCAGACTCCAACTTTGCCGTAGCAAATGATAATTATTCCACTGCTTCTCCGCAGGATTTTGAAGTGGTACAAGGATATTTGGAAGAATCAAATGTTAACCCGATCCTCGAAATGGAGACTATGATCCAGACTAATAAAGATTATGAATCAGCTTACAAAATGATGCACTATCTCGATCAAGCGTTAGATAAATCAAATCAAATTGGAAAAGTTTATTAAAGGAAAATCATTATGCCTACAAGAGCCTTAAGAACAGCAGCATCCGGTTTATACGCCCAGCAGTTGAATGTTGAAGTAATATCAAACAACATCGCCAACGTAAATACAACCGGGTTCAAAAAAAATAAAGCCGAATTTCAAGATTTGATGTATCAAGAAGTTCAAGTCAATCCTACGCAGGCTTCGGATACTAATTCGAGTACTACTCCATCTGCAAAAATTCAAGTAGGAAACGGAGTGCAATCCTCTTCAACACAAAAGATTTTTAAACAGGGTGATATTGTTGCATCGGGGAATCAAATGGATATCGCAATTCAAGGTGACGGACTTTTTCAGGTTCGCAAATCGGATGGAACTATCGTTTACACAAGAGACGGTTCGTTCAAAGTAAATTCGGAAGGGAAAATAGTTACCTCCGGCGGTTATCTTCTTGAACCGGAAATAAGTTTGTCGGATAATGTTCAGAGCATTTCAATAAGCAAAGACGGCTCCGTTGATGTTTTGGAAAACGACGGCAGAACCACAACGCTTGGCACAATCGAGCTTGCAAAATTTATGAATCCTTCCGGACTGCTTGCACTCGGAAATAATTTGTATGGAGAAACGGAATCTTCCGGAGCGCCGGTTTTGGGAACGGCAGGTTCTAAAGGTTTTGGAGAAATTAATCAAGGATTCCTTGAATCATCAAACGTTGATATTGTTGAAGAGATGGTTGCGATGATTACGGCGCAACGAGCTTACGAGATAAATTCCAAAACCGTAAAGACCGTTGAAGAAATGATGACGATGGCTAACAACTTAAAAACATAATTATTTAAAATGATGCTGTATCTACTAAATATTGTTTTTCTTTTTTCATTAAACGGAAATGATTTCCGTAATTCTTTAAAAGAATATTTAGAGAAACAACTTTCAATGTATGACAGTTTTGAGTATGAAGTTATGCAAATCCCGGAAGATTATTCCTCGATTGAAATAGTTAACGGGCAAGCGTTAAAACTTGATAAAAATATTGTTACAGTTCCGGTTCTTCTTATCAAAGAGAATAAAAAAAGAGAATCGCGTGTAACGGTTAAGGTTCGTCTTTATAAAAATGTTGCCACCGTAATAAATAAAGTTGAAGGCAAAAGAAATCTTAACTCTTCAGATTTTGAATTAAAGAGTCTAGATGTATCGTTATTAAAAGGAACACCATTTTATTCACTGGAAAGCATTAATTCATTCCGGACAAAAATAGCGCTGAATCCGGGAACAATTTTAATCCGCGAAACGCTTGAAGAAAAACCGGTTATTCAAAGCGGCGATTTGGTGAAAGCAAGTTTTGTAAATGGGAACGTCATCGTTACAATGGAAGCAAATGCGCGCCAGGAAGGCGCTGTTGGAGAAGTGATCAGAGTTGTTACACAGAATAAAAAACAGTATCGAGCTAAAGTAGTAGATTCGTCAAACGTAAATATTATTGAGTAAAGTTATGAAAAAGATTTTAATATTAAGTTTTGTGCTGATTTGTTCAGCTTATTTTTATCCGCAGGAAATGCGGCAGAATGCTTTTAAATCTCTTTTCTCGGATGAGAAAGCAAATAAAATTGGAGACGCAATAACCATTCTTGTAGTTGAGTCTTCGCAAGCTTCAAACAATGCGGAAACTCAAGCAACAAGATCAAGTTCATTGAGTTTGACCGCGAAAGGACAAGCCGGCAAAACAGCACTTCCCGGTGTAGATCTCGGGCTTGGCACAAACAATGATTTTACCGGTTCAGGTTCTACAAAAACAACCGGACTGATCAGAACAAAAATCAGCGCTACAATTGATTCGGTGCTTAAAAACGGAAATTTATTAGTGCGCGGAAGCAGGAAAATAGTTATCAATGGTGAAGAACAAGTTGTAAAAATAAAAGGAATCGTCCGGTCATCGGATATAGCTGCGGATAATTCAGTGTTGTCTTATAATATTTCCGAAGCCGAAATAGAGTTCTCCGGCAGCGGATTAATTGAACGCTCGCAAAGTCCCGGCTGGATAACCAAACTTTTCCACATCCTTTTTTAGGTGAAATATGAAAAAAATAATTTTTATTGTGGTACTAATTTTTTCGGTCGTTTCGGAAAATTATGGCCAAAGAATTAAGGACATCGCCTACATCGGTGGAGAAAATTCCGAACAAGTTTTAGGATATGGATTGATTGTTGGGCTAAGCGGAACGGGCGACAGCCACCGTTCTATTTTTACAGTTCAATCAATAACAAGCATGTTAAAAAGATTCGGCATAACGGTTCCGCAGGCAGACCTTAAAACAAAAAATGTTGCCGCAGTTATGGTTACCGCAACGCTGAATGCATACTTAAAATCGGGCGCAAAATTTGATGTTAATGTTTCTTCATTAGGCGATGCAACAAGTCTTCTCGGCGGAACATTATTGATGACGCCGCTTTCCGGCATAAATGGAAATGTATATGGTTATGCGCAAGGCTCCATCTCGGTCGGCGGTTACGATTTAAGTACTCCAACCGGAGCGAGAGTTTCAAAAAATCAAACTTTGGCGGGAAGAATTCCCCGCGGCGGTTTGTTGCAAACGGAAGCATCGTCCGCTGTTTTGCCAACAGATGAAATAAGTGTCTTTTTAAAAGACCCTGACATGACAACATCAAATAATATTTCGAATGCGATCAATACAAAATTTGGGGCAAACACAGCTCTGGCAAGTGACCCTGCTGAAATAAAAATAAAAATCCCCGCAGAAAAGCAAGCAAACATGGTAGGCTTTTTAGCTGAGCTTGAAGGACTTACCGTAGTAATTGACTACGCAGCAAAAGTAGTTTTGAATGAAAGAACCGGTACGGTAGTTTCCGGCAGCAATGTGAAAATTCAATCTGTAACCATAACTCACGGCGGACTGAATTTATCAATAAAATCTTATCCGGTTATTTCGCAACCGGGAGCTTTTTCAAACGGAACGACCGCTGTATTTAATAATCTCGTTCCTTATGCTTCGCAGGATTCTACCAACACGATAGCGATTCAAGGCGCTTCAAATGTGCAGGAAGTTGCTGCCGCATTAAATTCGTTAAAAGTTTCTCCGAAAGATATTATTGCAATTTTTCAAGCTTTAAAAGAAGCAGGAGCATTAATTGCTGAGTTAGTGATAATCTAAAATGAGTGAATTGAATTTAAAAATATCGAATGACCTAAAACATTTTTCGCACACGCCGGAAATTGCACAGAAATATTCCGACGCGCAGAAAGCGAAAATTGCAAAAACGTCTAAGGACTTTGAAAGTCTGCTTACTGCAATGATGTTGAAAAGTATGAACAAGACAAAAGAGAATGAAACGTCCGGCGAAGATAGTTACGGCGGAGATTATTTTGAATCTCTTTTTGAAAACGAAATGGCTAAACATATTTCAAACGGGAACGGTTTGGGAATCGCTTCAGAACTTTACAAGAAAATTACGGGCGAAGATCTCGATATGTCGTCATTTAAAAATAGTTTAGAACCGTTTAGAATAAAAAGCAAAGTCGAACTTAAAAATTTTGATAAAGATTCTTCGGGAATAACGCCAAGCAAACAATCATTGGAAAGATTGGAACAATTTGACGAACATATTGAAGAAGCTTCAAAACTTTACGGAGTTGATAAAGGATTGATCAAATCTGTAATTATAGCAGAATCTGCCGGAAATGTTAAAGCCGTTTCCTCGGCAAAAGCAAAAGGATTAATGCAATTAATTGATTCAACGGCAACAAGTATGGGGGTTCATAATGTTTGGGATCCACGCGAAAATATTATGGGCGGAACTAAATATTTGTCCGAAATGCTTCGACAATATAACGGGGACGTGAAGCTTGCTTTAGCCGGCTATAATGCGGGTCCGGCAAACGTTGAAAAGTATAAAGGAGTTCCCCCTTTTGAAGAAACAAAAACCTATATTAGCCGCGTACTCGGTTATTTAAATCATCTAAAGGAAATTTAATATGGAAACAAAAAATTTAGTAAAGGCTTTAAAAGATCAGGAAGATAACCTTCAAAAGTTTTTAGATTCTCTATTAAAACAGCAAAAAGCTTTAATTGAACATAACATTCCTGTAATGGATGAAGCAATTCTTTTTGAAGGAAAAATATTAAAGGAAATTAATGCTATAGATAAAGAAATTCTCAAAACGATGAATCATTTATCGGAACAATATTCTTTAAAATTAACTTCAACCAAACTTTTGGATTTTACAAAAGCAATAAAAAAATACGGCACCAACGACTACGTGAGCCTTTTACAACTTCAGAAATCAATTAGAAAATTGCTTGTAAAAATTCAAACGATTAATTCACAGAACAGCCTGCTTATTGAGAACGCAAGAAGTTTTATTAAACAAACTTTTACTTCTCTTGCAGGCGTAAACAATGATCCGATTTTAGATAGAAGGGTCTAATGGGAATAAGTAGAATTTTCGATATTTCAGCGAGGAGTTTAGCTACTTACCAGCAAGCGCTGGATATAAGTTCGCATAATATTGCCAATGCTTCAAATCCTGATTATTCAAGGCAGAAAGCGATTTTGTCTCCTGAAAAAAGTGAGCTTGTCAATTCACTCTCTTTTGGAACAGGCGTTAAACTTGATCTCATCCAAAGGCAAAGAGATACTTTGATCGATTCCCAAATACGAACGAATAATCAAAAATATTCCGATAATAGCAAACGGTCGGATATTCTTGGGCAAGTTGAACAACTCTTTGGAGAACCTTCGGATTTGGGTTTATCAACTACATTGAATTCATTTTTCAATTCATGGAGCGAGGCTTCGGTTAGTCCAAATTCTTCTCCGCTCAGATTTGATATTCTTCGTTCAGCCGAAAATTTGTCTAATAAAGTGAGAGATATTTATGAAGGCATTACGAATGTAAAATCAAGTTTGATGAGTGACGCAACAGATATTGTTTCTAATGTAAATAACTATCTTAAAGAAATTCAAAGCTTAAATAGTCAAATATATGAGGTACATTTAAAGAATCAACAACCAAACGACCTGTTGGATCAACGGGATGTAGTAATTGATAAACTTAGTAAGTTAGTAAATATCAATGTTACGACCGACTCATCTAACACCGTGATAGTCTCTATCGGAGGTGTGTTTGCTGTTGATAAAACCATGGCTAAGGAATTTCAACTTACAGAAGATAATGGAAAGCTTACTATAAAATCGGGAGTAGATGGGTCCTCGATTAATCTTACCGGTGGAGAACTTTTTGCAGTAACAGATATCTATTCCAAAACTATTCCCGGGTATCTCGAAAAAATTGATTCGCTGATGAATACATTAACCGATTCGGTTAATCAATTACATGCTTCCGGTTATACTATTACAGATCCAAAACAAACAGGCGTTAACTTTTTTGATGGGTATAAAGATGGTGTCTTAACAATTAATTCGGACATTATGAACGACCCGAATAAGATAGCTTTATCAAAAGACGGGACAGCCGGTAACGCTGAAATAGCAACTAAAATAGCTGACTTAAGCAGCGCAAAATTATTAAACGGCACTACGCTTTCGGATAATTATGGTTCTTTAATCAGCGAGATCGGAAGTCAGAAACAATCTTCGGATCAAATGGCTCAATCTAACCAATTAGTTCTTCAGCAATTGGATCAGCAAAAATCTTCTGTTTCAGGCGTTTCTATTGATGAAGAAATGACAAACGTACTCAAATTTCAACGGGCTTACGAAGCTTCAGCTAAAATGATCAAAATAGCCGATGAGATGTTGCAAACTATTTTAAATATGGTGCAGTAAAATGAGAATATCAGATTCAATGTTAACCAGTAATTTCCTTCAAGCTTTAAACCAAAATAAAGCGAGAGTTGATAAGTTAAGTGTGCAAATTGCAACGCAATCGAAAATTCAGAAACCTTCCGACTCTCCCGGCGGAACGATAAGAGTTAATAAATTAAACAATCAAATAAGTCAATCGGATACGTATAACAATAATATTCAAAACGGTCTTTCATTTATTAATAACTCGATTAATTCGATGGAAACGATCCAATCGGAAACATCTCAAACGTTAACAAAACTTACCGAACTTGTAAACGCAACAAATGGGGGAGATTTCACTCCGTACGCCGATGCGATTGATCTTTCATTGAATGCAATTATGGATGCAGCTAATTCAGAATCCGACGGCAAATATATTTTTGGCGGGACCGATTTCTCAGCTGCACCTTTCGGAATGACGGCGGATCAAAAAGCTGTTGAAGTAAAAGCGAATGATATTTCCGGCAAACATGAAATCAAAATTGCTCCCAACATTACACAAAAATTAAATATGAGCGGTACGGAAATATTCGGAACAATTGTAAAAGGAGCGGGAAGCCTTAGCAGTGATAGCGCTATCGGCGATATCACTGCTAAGCAAACCAAAGTATATGACGCGCTTGGAACCGAATATACTCTTGATCTGAAGTTTACGAAAACTGCCGCAAATACTTATTCGTTGAATTACGATATTCTTGATGGCAGCAATGCTTCTATTTATGCGTCTGCTCCATCACCAAAAGAAGTAGTTTTTGATGCAGATACTAACCGTTTAAAAACCATTGGCGGAAATGCTGCTCAAGAATTTAACATAAAAGCAGCCGATAAAAAAATTGATTTCATGTTTAATCTTGCTTCCGTTTCGGAAAAAAGCGGAGCTTCGGTAATGACTCTTTCGGCAAATCAAAAAACGGATATTTTTAATACGCTTATCACCATTAAAGAAAATCTGAAATTAGGAATAAAACCAACTGATGAGCAGCAGAAGGCGGTCTCTGATTTCAACAAACATCTTCTGTCAAAAATTTCTGAAGCGGGAAATGTTTCAAACCAATTTTCTGGTGTCGCCGATCAAATTACACAACAAAAATCTATTCTTCTTGAATTAGTCTCGAAAGAAAAAGATGTGGATGTAGCTAAGGCTATTATTGAATTGCAAGCAGAAAACACTTCACTGCAAATGTCTTATAAAATGTCGGCAATGATATTGCCTCAATCGATTTTGAATTATTTATGAAAATAAGATCAGTTTCGTTAATTGGATTAGCAATTGGTGTTTTATCAATTTTCGGAGCTTTCTTGCTCGAAGGAGGTTCGTATCATGCGTTGTTCCTCACTTCACCATTACTTATTGTTTTCGGAGGAACGTTTGCTGCAATTATTATTGGCTTCGGCTTCGATAAGTTTCTAAATATTTTCCCGTTGATAAAAATCGCTTATTTTCCGAATACATATAATTTGGAAGGACTCATTAATAATTTCATAGAAATTTCGATAATAATAAGGAAGAATGGGTTCTTAGCAGTTGAAAAAGATTTAGACAAACTTATTTATTCGTTTCCGCAAAAAATGGTTAAATATGTTCTTGACGGTAATGATGCTGAGTCCCTTACCAACCTTGCATCGTTAGAAATAAAAGCGATGCAGGCGCGGCACAGCTTAAACATATTAATTTTTACCAAAATGGGCGGTTATGCGCCTACAATGGGTATTCTCGGAACTGTGATGGGCTTGATAATGACGTTGGCAAATGTTGGCGATGACCCGAACGGGTTAATTAGAAACATTGCAACTGCATTTATAGCTACATTATGGGGAGTTTTTAGTGCAAATATTTTTTGGTTCCCAATTAGCGATAAGTTAAAATTATGTCATTTAGAAGAGAAACAAATGATGGAAATTTCAATAGAAGGGATTCTAGCCCTTCAGGCTGGAGAAATTCCTTCGATGGTCAAAGCAAGACTGGTAAGTCTTATTCCGCAAAGGGATCAAGAAAAAATAGTTTGATGCAAGACCCGGAAGATTCTCTTTCTGCTGAAGATTCCGACAAAGATAGATACTTAATTACGTATGCTGATTTAATTACTTTATTACTTGGTCTTTTTATTATTCTCTATGCCATTTCAAAAGTTGATTCGAACAAATATGCAAAAATGGTTACAGCCATTGGAAATACTTTTGGAAGAAGCGGGCAAGTTCTTGAAAAAGGCGGAAAGTTTAAAAGTGATTTACCGGCGCACCCTTCAGGTTTAAAGGAAAATCTTAACCGGTTAGTGAATCAATATAATTATTCCGATCATATAACTCTGGAAGAAAATGAACGAGGAATTACGATTCACATTTTGGATGATGTTCTTTTTCAATCGGGAAACGCTGATTTAAGTACCGGTTCAAAATTAGTGCTAAGCAGGCTTGCGGTAATCTTAAAAAAATTACCGAATGATTTTCGGATTGAAGGACATACTGATGATGTACCAATTAATTCAGCTTCTTTCCCTTCAAATTGGCATCTTTCGGTAGCAAGAGCTTTAAACACGGCGTACTATTTAGTCAATACTGAAGGACTTCTTCCGGAAAAAGTTTCAATTGTGGGTAACTCGGAATATAAACCGATTGCTTCAAATGAAACAGTTGAGGGAAGAGCTTCAAACAGAAGAGTAGATATTGTAATAATAAAGAAATAAAAGAATATGAAAATACAAACACATCAATTTGGCGAACTGGATTTTGGAGAGGAATTGGTCTTGGACTTCCCTTCAGGCTTATTTGGTTTTGAACATTTAAAAAAATTCGTTTTGATAAAAATTGGCGAAGAACTATTTTATTGGTTGAATTCTATAGAACAGCCGGAAATCGCTTTCCCGCTTTTTGGTATAAGTGTAATAGATGAAAACTATCCGGTAGAAAAAGAGAGCGAAGTTTTTGGGATTGTTACGCTAAATCGCGATCCGATGCAAGTTACAATTAATCTGAAAGCTCCGGTTTATATTAATCAAAATGGAAAATTAGGATACCAAAAAATAATTGACAAAGAGAATTACGCAGTAAAGTATCATCTTTTTGTTGAATAACCAATAAAGGTTTTATGTTAATCTTAACCAGAAAAATAGATGAAGAAATTATTATTGATTCCCAAATCAAAATAAAAATTATTTCGATTTCGGAAAACAATATTAAGCTTGGAATAACAGCGCCGCCAAATATAGAAATATTAAGAGGTGAGATATATGAAAAGGTTGTACAGTCAACAAGAGAAGCGTTTTCCCAGAGTAAAAGCGGCGTAGCGCCATTGCCAAAACTTAAAATCAATAAGTTAAATAAGAAAAATGAAGAATCCTGAAGAAAATAAAGCCACGATACTAATCGTCGATGATTCCGATGTAGTTAAACATTCGCTAAAAAGTTTTTTTGCAAGCTATAACTTTCAAGTGATTACCTGCTCGGATGGTTTGGTTGGAATTCAGAAAGCAACGGAATTTAAACCTAAACTGATTTTTCTTGATCTGATGATGCCTAAGTTCGATGGTCTTAAAATGCTGCAAGTGATAAAGGAAATGGATGAACTAAAATCGGTTCCCGTAATTGTTATTAGCGCTAATACGGATAGAAGAAACGTTCTTGCAGTACTTGAAATTGGAGCGGACAGAATTATTTCCAAACCTCTTCGGAAAGAAGTTATTATTAAAAATATAAATGAAATTTGTGGAAATGAATTTTTAGCTAACGCCGTTAAAACAGGAGAGTTTTCCAACTCTGAAAGTGAAGTTATTAAACAACATCTAATCCATACTTTCTTAAATGGTTTTGAAGTAAAAAAATCCGCAATCTTAACGGCATTAGAAGAGAAAGATAGAGATACCCTCCGTGCTGTTGTACACGAAATAAAAGGGAACGGCGGAACCATCGGTTATCCCCAATTATCTTATGTCAGCGATAATATTGAAAAAGCATTAAACACCATCAGTTTTGATTGGACTTATATTCAACAAAAATGTGAGCAAATTTTTTCCATAGTTCACGATATAAATAATTCCGCACGGGAGTTAACAACCTAATGTTTGTAATAATAGGTATTGCAGTAGTCGCTCTTTCGGTTCTTATCGGCTTTATGATTGCCGGAGGAAATCCGATCTTATTAATCCAAATTCCGGAATTTATTGTAATTATGGGAGCCGCGGTTGGAAGTATATTAATTGCTTCTCCTCTTTCCTTAATTAAAAAGATAATTGCTGAAATCCCTAATATGTTCAAGGGACACGATTTTTCAAAACAAGATAATTTAGAGTTATTAAAATCATTTAATGATTTATTTTTATTGGCTCAACGGGATGGACTTCTGGCAATTGAAAAACATGTCGAAAATCCTAAAGAGAGCGATATTTTATCAAAGAGTAAAAAATTTGTGGAAAATGACATAGCAAGAAATTTCTTTGCAGATACAATGAAAGTTATGCTCTCCGGTGGTGTTCCGCCTCATGAATTAGAAAATTTGATTGATACAGAAATTGAAACCTATGAAATTGAATCTAAACCCATTCCCGGCGCTGTTGCAAAAGTTGGTGACTCTTTGCCCGGTTTAGGTATTGTTGCTGCGGTACTCGGAATTATTATAACCATGAGTTCAATTGATAAAGGAGCGCAAGTAGTTGGTGAGCATGTTGCCGCTGCGTTAGTTGGTACTTTTATTGGAGTATTGGTGGCTTACGGATTTGTAAATCCAATCGCTTCAAATATTGAGCATAGTATTGAAGGACGGGTTCGTCTTCTGCAAACAATAAAAGCAAGTATTATAGCATTTGCAAGAGGGAATCCGCCGATAATAGCAGTTGAAATTGCTCGAAGAACAATTTTCTCTGATGCCCGCCCGACATTTGGTGAATTGGAAGCTTTTGTGAGAGGGAAATCTTAGGGACCTTTATGGCTGACGCACCTAATATTATAAAAAAAATTAAAAAGCACGAAGGGCATCATGGCGGGGCTTGGAAGGTTGCATACGCTGATTTTGTTACCGCAATGATGGCTTTATTTATTGTACTCTGGGTGCTTGGTCAAGATCAAAGCACAAAGGAAGCTGTTGCACATTATTTTAAAGATCCGCTCGGAATTTCAGATAAAGGCAAAGGGTTAATGCCGGGGAGTTTTCTTAATCCGAAAAATCCAATTTCAGATAATCCTCAAACATTTCAAGAAATGGAAGTTGAAAAACTTAAATCAATGGGGGATAAAATTATAGCCGAACTCTCTTCAGACTCCGCATTTGTATTTATGATGGATAAAATAAAAGTTGAAATTACTAAAGAGGGTTTAAGAATCGAGATGGTTGAAAGTAATGGAGATGTTTTTTTTCAAGTTGGAACCGCTGTCTTAAATCAAAAAGCAAAAGATATGATAATCAAAATTGGTAACCAATTGGCTAAACTTCCCAACAATATAGTTCTTGAAGGGCATACCGACTCAAGACCATTCAATAATGGAAAAGCCGGTTATACAAATTTTGAACTGAGTTCCGACAGAGCAAATGCTGCAAGAAGCGCTTTAACCTTAAGCCAGCTTAATGAATCTCAAATTGTTGAAATTCGCGGATATGCAGACCGCCGTTTAAGGGACGTAGAAAATCCTTATAGTCTTGTTAATAGAAGAATTAGTATCATAGTAAAATATTTGGAAAAAAAGTGAACAAAACAATTTTAATAATCGAAGATGATCCGTTTTCTCAGGATTTTTATAATTTCATTTTTAAAAAAGCCGGGCTCAAATCTCTTATCATGGAAGATGGAGACCTCATTCTTCTTGAATTGGAAAAGGATGAGATGGGAATTATTATAATGGACATTAATCTTAAAAATACATCTCTTAACGGTGAGAGAATTAATGGAGTTAAGTTTTCCCGCATGATAAAGGAGAACGAAAAGTTTAAAAATATTCCGGTTTTATTGGTAACGGCTTATTCAATTAATGCCAACGGAGATTCATTTTTCGATGAAAGCCTTGCTGACGATTATATAGTAAAACCGATTATCGACTATAATGAACTCATCATGAAAGTAAAAAGCTTACTAAAGAATTAATGGAAAAAGATAAAATATTACTCGTTGAAGATGAAAAAGATACCCGATTCATTCTTGAAAGGCTTCTTACTAAAAATAATTACGAAGTTCTTTCGGCGAAAGATGGTTCGGAAGCGCTCAAGCTTTTAGAAAATTATCTTCCGAAAGCTATTCTTGCCGATTGGACAATGCCGGTTATGGACGGGATAGAACTTTGTAAAATCTTAAAAAAAGATGAAAAGTTTAAAACCATCTACTTCATTGTGTTAACGGCAAGAGCTTCGCTAAAAGACCGTATTACAGGCTTAGATATTGGCGCGGATGACTTTCTGGTTAAACCGATTGAAAACCAGGAACTGCTTGCAAGAATAAGATCAGGGGTAAGGATTTTTAATTTACAAAATGAATTAAAAAATCTTGAGCACAATAAAGCAATTATTGAAATGGCTTGCACGATCGGGCATAAGATCAATAATCCTCTCAGCAGCTTGTTAATCTCTGTCAAAAATATAGAAACCGAATTATTGGAATTACATCAATCTAAATTTTCTGAAGATTTGATGATCATTACTCAATCTATAGACAGAATTAAAACGTTGACTGAAAGCCTGGTGAATATCCAAAAGCCAACGATAATTGATTATTCATCCGGCAGTAAAATGATTGATATAAAATAATTTCCCCTTCCTCTTTAATTCATTCAGATTATTTCGATAATAAGTTGAAGGAATCTGTATGTTAGAAAAAATTACAAATATTAATTTAAGATCCGAATATTTTAGCGGAAAAAAAGCTACGGCGGTCTATAAAAATTCGTTAAGAAGCGGCATCTTAAAAAACGATTTACACGATTCGGTAAATATATCGCCGGCATATCGTTTTCTTTCTCAGGTTGATTGGAAGTTAAAAGAAATGACGAACGTAACATCTGACAAAATATTTGTCGCTTTCTATTTTTCAGGATATGAATTTCAAACAACACTTGACTTATCCAGCCCTGCAAAACTTAATTTGCTCGAATATAACGTTATTAAAGATTCTGCCGAAAAGAATCCCGGAACAACCATTACCGCTACTCTTTCGGTCAACATTAACAAACTCAACATTGAACCTGTTGATGTGTTAACCGAACTTCGCGGGATGAAGATATTCTTTAATAGATTAAGTTCTTTGAACCTTAAAGAAGAACTCAACTTTAACAACAATATTCTTTTTGAACTGTTTGACGGAATACTTGGTATGATTAATAAAGAATTTGATTATTTAAATAGCTCCCTTTTTGCTTTTATTGAAAAAATGCTCAATATCAAAATGCTAAACCATAGTTTAGCACAAGTAGGTTTGGTTGGGTTAGATTCTCTCAACAAGATAAAATTACTAAATGTAGATGTACGAAAAAATTAGCAAATTTATGGAAAACAGAGACCTTATGTCACTCCCCAACATTGATACATTCCAAGAATTGCCGGACTCAAAACCGCTTGTAGTTGTAGGCAAAAACAGCGAAATTCTTTACGCTAATAATTCATTCCGGCAATCGTTTCAGATTCAGGAAGGGAAAAGTTTTCAAGAACTTAAATCAGAACCAAACCTTGAAAATTTATTATCAGTTTTTTCACAAAGTAATTTTAACGGTTTCCATTTTGATCTGTTTTTATTTCCCGATGAAAATCTGGAGATTAATCACTACTATGTTGAAGTTGACAGAATTTTCATTGAGAACCGCGAATATTTTTTTCTTACATTTCAAACTTCAAACGAAAAGCAGAAATTAGAATCCCGCATTAATGATCTCCACGACGCGTTGGAGTATGGGCGAATACCGGTTATTATAACAGATGAAAATGGAAATATCAATTATGCAACAAGGATGTTTGAAAGAATTCTTAAGAATTCAATTGATGAAATTTTTTACCAACCAATAGCGTTAGTGCTTTCAAATAATATCATCAATGCAGATTATAATGAAATTAATGAGGCAATTCATAAAAGAAAAAGGTGGACAAAAGAAATCTCTTATTTTGAAGAAGAGAAAGGATATGTTTTTCTTGAACTGAATTTAAATCCTGCTTATAGAGACGGCACCAATCTTTTAAATTTTATTTTAACCGCACACGATATCACCAGTCATATCCTCAAAAATCAAATAACTAAAAAATCGGCAGAGAGCTTATTAGCTATTATTAACAATATTTCCGACCTGTTGTTAATTATAAAGAATGACAACAATGAATGGACTTTTAATAATGCAAACGAAAATTTTTATCAGACTTTTTCGTTGGTAAAGAGCGAATGTCTAAACGGGAAATTAGAAAATATCTTTGACAGCAATTATCAAAAAGAAATTTTTGGAGCTATTTCAAAACTAAAAAGTTTAAATCTCAAGTATGCTGAATTCTTTTATGATCATTCGAATAAACGGAAGTACAGCGGAAAAGTTACCGGGATTGTTTCCGATAAAGAAGAGTTTTTTATTATCAGCTTAAAAGATATAACAGACCAGCTTCTTTACGAACTTATCTTAAAAAGGGCGTACGAAAAGGAAATTCATTTAAACAAATTGAAGACGGCATTCCTTGAAAATATGTCTCACGAAATTAGAACGCCGTATAACGCAATACTCGGATACTCTGAAATAATTGACGATTGTCTTCAAACCGGTGAATTTGATACCATTAAAGAAATATCCGTTTTTGTTAAAGAAGTGCTCGACCGCGTTTTGAATTTATTCACCAATATTGTTGAAGTCTCCCAGATTGAATCCGGCGATGTTCAAGTGGATAAAGTTGTAATTAACTGTCATGAAATTTTAAAATCAGTTTATAACAAAAAAACTTTAGCCGCCAGGGCAAAGGGTTTGGAATTCAAATTGGAAGTTGAACAAACCGAAGTTTCGCTTGCTACCGATTGGATAAAGTTTGAAAAAATAATTTTCTCTATTGTTGATAACGCCATAAAATATACCGAAAGCGGAAGCGTTGTTATCGGCGCAAGTTCGCACGATAGTAAAATTATAATTTCTGTTTCAGATACGGGCAAAGGAATGGACTTAAATCTACTCAGCCGGTTGGTTGAACCTTTCACACAGGAAGAAGAAGGATATGCCCGCAATTTTGAAGGAGCCGGTTTAGGATTAACCATAGCGTATGGTTTAACAAGATTACTTGGCGGCGAAATGGAGTTTGAAAGTTCCAAAGAAACAGGAACAAAAGTTTTGCTTATTTTTCCTCAATATAATTAACCGGAACGGCAGAAATTTCTGAAACAAGTTTCCCGGTTTTTCGTAATTGAAAAAGTTCTTTGAATCCAAGCTTGATAATTGAAACGAACAAGTGTGTGAATAAGAGAAGACTTCTGAAGTGCTGGTTTTTCTTATTAAGAAATTCTTTTTCAACTTGATAAACGATTTTATGCTTTACCTGGATGAAAAGTTTTTCTTCTTTTACATAAATGCTAACTACTATCACGAATTCTTTCAGTGGTTAAGGGTAAATAAAAATGTTTTCTGTAGAATCAAATTATATGCCGATGAAAAACTAATTATTTGCGGGATTTAGAGATAAAAAAATGGACAATATTAAGCAGTTGGCGGAAATTAGATCATAAATAAATTTGAGAAGAAGTTAGTAAACGAAAATTCTTCGTATTTCTTACGTGATAAAATGGCATGAATTTTTATCATTTCTTCGCGAAGTAAAAGTGTAAAACAATTTTTAATTAATTGGAACTTTAATGGACAACAAGAACAAATTTTTCTTTCAGCATAAAGGGTTTGCCGGAACAGCAGGCGCTTCATCGCAGCAGGTACAAAATAGAGAGAATCAGAATGGCGAAAGTTTTATTCAAGTAGAAGATATTAATATTGCAGGTTCTCCATGGCAAAGTGATTGTAAATCCATATCGGTTTCGGATGGAAATAATTTTTTTGAAAAGACTCGTTCGGAAAGAAAATTATCAGCGGTTAATAGTTACTCTTTTCTCAATTCCAAATCGCGCAGCAAAAATGAATGGTATAGCGACGATGTAAGAAAGAATAACCTTATAAACTATGATACTTTTTTACCAACCGGAATAACACCAAACATGTTTGTGTTTTATACTTCACTTTCCGAACCATACCTGGGAAGTAACAAAAATAATGTTGAAACAATTAAAATAGCGGAAAGAAATTCAACATCTTCCGGCAATGAAATGCAAGCAATACTTTCTCCGCTCGATCAAAATTTAAAAAATATCGCCGGTGAAAATCACTTATTGAAAAAACAATTGCTGCTCACTCAAAAAGAAAACAACGAACTGAAGGAATTGAACAAAAGTAAAAACGGATTAATTTCTATTATTTCGCACGACCTAAAAAATCCTTTCGGCGCTTTGTTAAACATGTCTGAATTTCTTGCAACGGACGTTGAAGATTTGGATAAACATGAAGTTTGCGATTTTGCACAAACCATTAATGTTAGCGCTAAAATACTTTACAAATTTTTTAATGATTTGTTAGAATGGTCCAAACTGCAGAATGGTTTGGTAGCTGCAAACCCGGTTGAAATAGAAGTTAAAACCGTTGTTGATGAGATATTTTCTCTCCTGAATATTATTGCCGTTCCCAAGGGAATAAAACTGATAAATAAAACTACACCCGAAATAAAACTGCGCGCCGATCTCAATATGTTTACTTCCATTCTAAATAATTTAGTTACCAATGCCATCAAGTTTACGAACGCAGGTGATATTGTGGTTATTGAGTCGGAGGAAATAAATGGGTTTGTTCAGATTGTAGTTAAAGATACCGGTGTGGGGATGGGTAAAAAGACATTGGAAAAAATCTTTTCAATTGATAAACATATTACAAACAGCGGGACAGAAAATGAGATTGGTTCCGGTTTAGGCTTAGTGATAACTAAAGAATTAATTACCCGTCAAGGTGGCAGTATTTGGGTTAAGAGTGAAGAGGGAAAAGGGACTTCATTTTATTTTACGTTACCTACTGCAAATGTTTTTTCGGAAGTCGCATAAAACACCGGAGTGAGAGTTGTGCAAAGCAGGGTTAGCGCCTAATCCGGATAAGCCGGAACAAAAAAAGAAATAATGAATAACGAACAAGGAGTGCAGAATACCGAAGGGTAAAAACTTCATAACTCGTTGTTCCTTGTTCAATATTCGATATTCAAATTCAAGAAAATAGTCCACCAAATATTTCACGAAGTTGAATGATAAGGTACTATCATAGCCGTGTAGGAAGCGGGGAAAAACAAATAAGAATCATGCAAAACCGGGTGGGAATCTCGCAAAACCGCATGAGAATTCCTCAAAGTCAAATCAAGGCTTAATATAGCCGTCTAACAAATCCGCATACCCAAGTAAGAATCTCGCAAAGCCGCATAAGAGTTCGTCAAAGTCAAATCAAAGTTTCGCAAAGAGAGATAAGAAGTGAGCAAAGTCAAATCAGAGTTTCGCAAAACGAAGTAGGAATTTAGCAAAATCACATAAGAGTCTCGCAAAACGAGGTAAGAAGTGGCAAAGCCATGTAAGAATCCCGCAAAGTGAACAAAACGAAATGAAAAGTTAGAAAACGGGCTAAAAACAGAACAAATGGTTGGCGGAGGATTTTTGATGGATGATGGCTAAGGGTTGATGGAGAATGGTTGATGGAAGGACAAAGACAAAGGACAATAGTCGAAGGGGAGATGTTGAAAGTGGAGAGGATATGAATAATCAAGCATCAGACACTTAAAACTGAACATGGTCGATAGTTCGAAAGGGTTTTATGTTAGCCCTGAAAGGGCGTTATACACCAGCATAGGGCGAAGCCCTATGCTGAAAAGTAAAATTATATGATTAAGCTCTGAAGGGGCGTAATAAGTTTGGAGTCTGTAAAAATAAATGTGTAAATGGGAAAAGGAAATCATAAGAACGCCCCAATTCTGTCATCAAAAATAATGGAGAATTGAGAGATAACAAAAGCCCAATTAGGGGTTGGGTTAGCCCATTTTTTAGATAAATCCCTGTAAGCAAGAAA
>JALNWB010000075.1 GCA_023231105.1 Ignavibacteriaceae bacterium
ACTGTTAAAACTAACATAGGAATAAAGGATCTTGATTCTGAAACCGAGTTGGTGGCAAATACTCTTTACAATGTAACAGTTCTTTACGATGGGAATGATTATGAAATTTATATTAATGGTGAATTGGACGCATTCACTTCTTTTTCAGGATTGATGCTGACAACTTCAATTGATTTAATGATCGGGCAAGTTCTTCCAGGTAATACGCAATATAATTTTAAAGGAGTTTTGGACGATATCAGAATTTACAATTATGCTTTGCCTTACAGCAGTATTCAATCTCTCTATGATTTTGTCACTGATGTTAAAGATGAACAAGAAATTAAACCACCTAAGAATTTTGGATTGCGGCAAAACTATCCCAATCCGTTTAACAATCAGACGAGTATTGAATATCAACTCTCAACTCAATCAAGAGTAAAACTTGAAATATTTAATGTGATGGGACAAAAAATTAAGACGTTAATGAACGAAGAAAAATTACCCGGTTACTATAATATAAGTTGGGATGGGAAAAACGATTCCGGCGCATCAGTGAATTCCGGAATCTACTTTATAAAGTTTAGCTCGGCTAAATTTTCAGAAATAAAAAAAATGACACTGCTGAAATGAGAAGTAAGTCGTGTCTTAAAGAGTTTGGTAATGAATTCTAAATATTTTTCAATCGGTTTTGTATCGTTAATCTTATTGGTATTTGCAGCAAGAACTACAGGGCAAAGTAAAGAATCGCTAATGATTAAAAGTACAAAGGAAGTCGGTCAAATTGAAGTTGGAAGTCCATATGTAGGTATCGAAATTCATAAAAGCTTTCCATTGTTGAACCGGATTAGTTTTTATTACCCGGTTGCAAACAGCATTGATATCAGCGAGGATTATTGGAAGCGTGAAAATTTTAGAATAATGTCGATTGGACTGAAAGTTGGTGATTCGCCAAAAAGATTTTTGAAAAATCAAGTTTATAAAGTATCACAGACGCCATACTCTGTTTCTTTTGAAGGGAAAGAATCCGACAGTGAAATTAAAATCAAATACGAGTTCTGTAAAAATGAACCCGCCATGGTGATCACTTATGAAATCACTAATACTTCTGAAACTGAAAAAGAATATGAAGTATATACACGATTTGAAACAACACTCCGGACAAGCCACACGTACAAAATGATTGATAGCGCATACACCGAATATCAAAAAAACGGATCAATAATTAGGGCGAACTATCCAGTTACAGAAACAGGAAACGCTCAAGTATTTGTTGTGAATTCCGGTGTGCAGCCTTCAAGTTTTACTACGGAAAAGGAAAAGAACAATGAATTTAAAAACCTCGATGATCGGTGGTTGAACACGGATGGTGGTCTTCCTGAAAAAATAATTCAGAAAGTAAAACCTGGCGAACCGGTTGCTGCATTCATTTATAAAAAACGATTAGCGCCTTATTCATCAATTAAAATTGTCCAGATTATTGGCTCATCATTGATTTCAGAAGCAAAAGAGAAAACAGATTTCTTGTTAATAAATTATCAAAAGGAAATTGATGAGTATGAGAATTATATCTTAAAAGAATCCGTTGATAAAAAAGAAATCGTTACCGGCAATAAAGATATTGATTTTACTGCGCGGTGGTCAAAAGCGGTATTGGCGGCGAATGCTCATTATTTAAATGGATATATTGTCCCTATGCCTGCTCAAGCAGAGTACAATTTCTATTTTACACACGACGCGTTACTTACCGATCTCGCTGTCGTTAATTTCGATCTGACCAGAGTCAAAAATGATTTAACGTACATCGTCAGTTTAGCTGACACAGACAAAACAATACCGCATGCCTACTATTGGAAAGATACAACGTATAGGACTGAATTTGCCGGAACAGAAAACTGGAATCACTTTTGGTTCACTCTTGTGTGTGCGCGTTATTTGCGGCATTCCGGTGATAGTAAATTTATAGAGCAGCTTTATCCTTATATTGAGAAAAGTATTCAAACTGCGATGAAGAATAAAGGAGCAGACGATCTCATGTGGTCATTCAGACCCGACTGGTGGGACATTGGTAAAAATTTTGTACCGCGTTCTTATATGACGATTCTTGCTATTCGTGCATTAAAAGAATTTAATTTTATCTCAACAGTTTTACAAAAAGATATTTCTGGATTAAAATCATATGAGAACCTTGCTAATCGGATGAATGCGAAATTAGTTGACACTCTTTGGGATGATAAACTAAATTATTTGATAAACTATTTTGAAGACGGAAAAGAAGACCAACATATTTATATGGGTTCTCTGTTAGCTTCTCATTTTAACTTGCTTGATGACGATAAAAATTTAAAGTTGATAACGACAGCAAAGGAAAAATTATTAGATGAAAAACTTGGCATATACACGTTATATCCAATGGATTTGCATCTGCTAATTGATTATATGAAATTTGCCGGTAATGAAGCCGGAGAACCCTACCATTATGCTAACGGTGGAATCTGGCCACACGGGAATTCCTGGTATGCTCTCGCATTAATCAATAATGGATTAAACAAGGATGCTTTTGAATTTATCAAAAAAACTATGACGCTGGATGGAATAGTAAATAGCCCCAATGGTCAACCCGCTTTGTATGAGTACAGAATAAGTGATAAGAACAATCCGGCTGTTTATGGCAAGATCGATAAGCCTCAATTCCTATGGGCTGGCGGATGGTACTTTTATACGTTGTATAATTTATTCGGACTGAGAGAAAATGAATGGAATATTTCATTTAGTCCATTCATTCCTAAAGAAATGGATTCCGTACAATTAACAGTTACACTCAAAGGAGTTCCTGTTACAGTTGATATTAAAGGAAAGGGAAATGTATTATCTTCAATTTTATACGATGGAAAAGAAATTCCATCAGCTGTTGTTCCTGAGAATATAAATCATTTAAAAAAGATTAACTTAAAATTAGAGAATGTAAAAACGCCTTACTTAAATTCAGCCAATGCATTAGTAATTTCTCCAACATATAATGGAAAAACAAAAACGCTTGAATTTGATCTTGAATCTTTTGAAAATCATTTTATTGAATTGCAAGTTGTTTCACCAACGGCAAATCAAAATATTTCTGTAGATGGAAAATATATTAACAGTGGAATTACGGAAACGAAAGAGAATAATATCTATAAAATAAATCTACAGCATCTTTCCGGATCAAAGAGAAATCATTATTCGATAAAATTTAAATAAGTACCAAGGAAGATTGTTATGGCAGTGGTTGAATTAAAAAACGTTTCAAAAGTTTATGATAATAAATTAAAAGTAGTTAGTGATGTTAATTTAACTATCAGTGATTCAGAGTTTGTTGTACTGGTTGGTCCATCCGGCTGTGGCAAATCCACCACGCTTAGAATGATCGCCGGGCTGGAAGAGATTAGTGAAGGGCAGATTTTCATTGATAATAAACTCATTAACGATGTGTCTCCAAAAGACCGGGATATTGCTATGGTTTTTCAAAATTATGCTTTATATCCTCACATGACGGTTTATGATAATATGGCGTTCGGTTTAAAATTACGAAAATTCAGTAAGACTGAGATCAAGCAACGGGTTTCAGATGCGGCAAAAATTTTAGATTTGGAAGAATATCTTGATCGAAAACCAAAAGCATTATCCGGCGGGCAGAGACAAAGAGTGGCGGTAGGGAGAGCGATCGTTCGTAAACCAAAAGTTTTTTTGTTTGATGAACCGTTGAGTAATCTTGATGCAAAATTAAGAGTTCAGATGAGAGCAGAAATTTCTAAACTTCATCATCAACTTGAAGCAACAATGATTTATGTTACTCACGATCAAACTGAAGCGATGACGATGGGGGATAGGATAGTTGTAATGAAAGATGGTTTTGTGCAGCAAGTTGATAAGCCGATGAATTTGTACAACTTCCCGGTAAATAAATTCGTTGCCGGCTTTATTGGCAGCCCTGCAATGAACTTCATTGAGGGGAAGATAAACGACTCGAACGGATTAAAATTTGAATCTGTTAATAAAAAACTGATCATCAGTTTAACCGCTCAACAAACAAATTTATTGAAATCACACACACAGAAAAAAATCTGGCTTGGAATCAGACCTGAAGATATTCATGATATTACTGATGAATCTCTCAAAGACAATTATCACGAATTTGAAATTATGCTTGAACTTGTTGAACCGATGGGGAATGAAGCGCACATATTTTTTAATATCGATAATGTGCAATTCATTTCAAGAATCCCTGCTCGCGATATTCCTAAAACCGGAACATCACGAAAATTGAAAATCAATTTGGAGAAACTTCATTTCTTTGATTTCGAAAATGAGAAGGTAATAATTTAAATCAACACGATCTTCTCAAAATTTAATTACTTCTTTAAGCCTTATTTTTCAATTCCAAATGAAGAAGCTGTTGAGTTGAGTGTTAAGTAGCTTTTTCATGATTCAACATTCCCAATACCCACTTAGCTTTATCAACTTTTGGCGGTTCATAAATTAGAAACTTTTCCAGAAGAGATTCCGGATCGTCATCAATTACAATCATCGCTCGATGTTCCGGCTCAATGAATTTTTCTTCTACGGTATGATCTAAAAACTTTATTAGATCATTATAATAGCCATGGATATTTAGTAAACCGCAAGGCTTATTATGAAAATTGAGTTGCGCCCAGGTTATAATCTCAAAAATTTCTTCAAGCGTGCCCAACCCGCCGGGCAGCGCAATAAAACCGTCGGAAAGTTCTGCCATTAAAAATTTCCGTTCGTGCATTGATCCTACTACACGTAAGTCGGAAAGATCAGTATATGCCACTTCTTTTTCCAACAAATCTTTTGGAATTACACCAATCACTTCACCTTTTGCTTTAATAACAGATGACGCAATTTCTCCCATTAAACCTACGCGGGCGCCGCCATAAACTAAACCAATACCTCTTTTGGCAATAGCTGTACCCAGATCGTTTGCGGCTTTAACATACGCAGGATTAGCCCCAAAACTTGATCCGCAAAAAACACATAATCTTTTCAAATAATCTCCCGGATGAAATGAATAATTTTATTTTATTGAACAAATGTTTATTTACAAATACAGCCTAACAGCAAAGCTGAAACGGGAATACAAACTTATTTTTTATTCACAGATTGTGTAGAACTATCAATCCCAAACAAGTCATAAGGTTTTTCTCTAAAATTATCATTAAATAAAAAGACTGTAAGAAAAATGTATGCGATAAATCCAAAAACAACAAGTAACTGAACCTTGGATGTTTTTTGAATATCTTGTTTTGATTTTACATCACAAACTTCACCGGGGCAGTATTGCGCTTTTTCTTTATAAAACATGGAATAAAACTTACATCCTATACAAATACCAAATGCGGTTTCAAAGAAAAGGAAGATAAGGCAAATGAGACAGATGAGACCCGTTATCGGGCTGAATGAATTTACCACTACCAGAAGAACAAACATTGTAGAAGCCAAAACCACACCAATTATCCAGGCAAACTTTTTTTGTTGTGCCCCAACATATTCGGGGACTTGATTCCTAACAATCAAACGCCCGATTATTAATGAAGGTGAAAATTTAGGATTAACAAAAACACGTATTACAATATCCGTAAGAAAGATAACCACAGCATACTTTAGAAGCAAAAATCCCCCCTTAGTAGCTGCTGTATGAATTGAGATAAACATCATTAAAAAGAGAATTCCTGCGGCTGCTCTTATTTCCCGTTCATTTAGAACGGGGATTTTATATCCTTCTACATCTTCTCCAAATTTTATTATTTTATTCATTTTATACTCCTTTTTTTGTCCTTATGTTCAACACATTGATATTTGGGTTAATTAAATTATTGTAGCTGAATATTTTTATTTCACCAATTTCTAGCGATATAGCGCCGTTGCGCTTAACCTGCCGCCCCGAACAGAGCCGTCGAATTATTTGCACCGCCAAATTTATTTAATTGTTTACTTAGTTAGAACCCTTAGAACAAAAACTACCGAACGAAAATAACGAACCCAAAAACACTGAACCACCGAATCGTGTAAGTGGTCGGCGTTGAGGCGCGGGTTATATTGCGTCCTCTAACAATTGTATTGTATCTATCATAATAATGATATAATTTTGACTCGAACAAAAAAAGGATTAAAAAAATGCCAATAATTAAACCCATTTCTGATTTGAGAAATAAATCAAATGAAATTTCTAAGCTTGCCAATATTTCTAATGAACCAATATTTATAACAAAAAATGGTGAAGGCGATTTAGTAGTAATGTCTATGGCTCATTATTCTAAACTTCAGTTAAAACTCGACTTACTTGGCAAGTTGTCCGTTGCACAAAAACAAAAATCTGAAGGTGACAAAGGGAAAACGTTAAAACAAGTTATGTTCAATGTTAGAGAAACTATTAATGCCAACAGGTAAATACCAAATCCGTCTTCTTAGTATTGCAGAAGAAGACTTTACAGAAATTATATCTTTCACTGCGGCAGATAATCCAACTGCGGCAGATGCAATTGCAAACAAAATAGAAAAGAACTTAGAACTACTCTCAGAAAATCCTAAACTTGGTCGTATCCCAAGAGAAGAAGAAATACGAAATCTGGGATACAGATATTTGATAGTTCAAAACTATCTCATTTTCTACACAATAGAAAAAAGAATAATCTTTATCCATAGAATTTTTCACAGTGCACGAAATTATAAATCACTTCTATAATTCTTAAGCAATATAACGGCGTTGTTTTTAAGCCGCCGCCAAACACAGCAAAGCTGCTTTGAAAACGAACGCCAATAATTATTTATAATTTTGTTTTATCAACTACATTCAAAGAGCAACTAACTTTTACAACAAACCTTTTTAATTATACAAATGCCGAATAGTTTAAAGCGGTCGGCTTGGAAAACTGGTTATACAACCTTCCGCTTATCAAGAATACTAAGTAATAAATGTCGAGCTAAAAAATTTATATTCGCAACATCATAAATTGATAATGAAGTAAAAGCATCACCCAATTTATGAGAAGCAATTTTACTTCTTAACCAACTTGCATATAGTATTGCTTCATAAATATCAATTTCCGAATCTCTAATCGTAAACGAAGCCCATTCTGTCTTTTTGCTCACTACAGGTTTTTTTAACTTTTCAATTTTAGTTGGAGTAGAACGTAAATTCCAAGATAGTTTTTCATTTACATCTATACCCGAATTAATCAATCTTTCTTCTAGATCATTTTTAATAATTGGATTCCACACACCATTAATTTTACTTGGATTTTTTGCAGAGGCTCGAATTTCTAAACCAAGTTCTTCAAGCACTGAATAAAAGAGAATTATAGCATAAGCAATTCGCAAATGATCCGCTGGATTTTTAGATAACTTAAAATATTCTGGATACAAATTCATAATATTATTAGAGTGTAGTTCACAACCTAGTTGGTATTTAAGTAATGCTAAATAATTCTTCTTACTAAAAGATGCCTTTGCTGAAATTTTTGCAGCCATTGGAATATCAGAAAAACTGGAAACAGATTCCCCCAAATAGGTTCTTGGAATTTCTTCTTTGTCATTTTGCATTGGCGTTATTTTTGGCAATGAATCTAACGTAAAGAACGCACCTCCATTTAATATAGCCAATGAAGAAGCGATTAATTGAATTACTTTTCTAGCATTCCTAATATTGTTTGTGCAAATAATTACCTCATAACCATTTGAAAAATGAGAATCCTTATTGACTTTTGAAAACTCAACAACAAAATATTTCCCCTTAATTTTAAGGCGATTATTTGCTTCATTTTCCCAAGCGATTAAACCAACTTTATATTTTTTCATAAATTACAGGTTGTATAACGGCGTGTTATGTTAAAATCCAACACTGCCTTATTAATTATTTAAAGATTTCCATTCTCGTTTTACTTTTGTAAAACAAGTTATTAATTATCAAAAATCTCTACACCCAAAATGACGAAGTTACTATCCTCTAAAATCGGGATATCCTGTTATTCGCTGTCTAACTTGTCCGCCTCTGGCGGATGCAGCATGTTCGTCTTCATATTAATGGACCGGGCCGCAAACTTGCTCTACGCTTTTTTAGCTTTCGCTTTTCAAGCACGCCGTTAGACGCGGTCACCGGTCGCTATTTGTTTGGGGTTTTCATTTCCTTTATTTATGCCGCCAAGTTTACTCTATACGCTTCTTCTTTTGTTATTATTGCGTAGAGCTTGGCCATTAATTTTCTTGTGACAGCTACAATCGCTTTTTGTTTACTGCCGCTCTTTTTATAAACTCTTTCAAACTTATCAAGTAAGGCTCCGTCTTTCCTTACCGTCTTCCAGGCTAACTGGATGATAATAGACCTTAACTGTCTGTTTCCACACATTCCGCTTCTACCCCTATTTACTTTATCTCCGCTGCTTCTCTCTGACGGTGTTAGTCCTAAATGATGATTCAGTTTCTCACTGCTTTCAAAGCGGTCTTTTCTATCAAACAAATAAACACTCATTCTTACGGAACTGATAATTCCTATTCCGTTTATCTTTTCTATCCGGGTTATTCGTGGGCCAAGAACTTCATCTTCCTTTATTCTCCCAATGATCTCTTCGCTGTCTTTTATCTGACTGACTACATATTCATATTCTTTCAAGAGGTTCCCAAATTTAAGATCAAACAGCTTATCTTCAAACGTTAGTAACTTCAGCTTCTCAATCAATCCTTTGTTCCATTTCTCCCATTTCAACGGATGATTCTTTTGCTCAAGGAATGCTTTTACTTGTCTGAGAATTTGTCCCTTGCGCATCTTCTGTTTGTCATAGATTCTGAATATGTATTTGTACTCCCGTATCTTTTTTGATGGAACAATTACTTCTCTTAACAATCCACGTGAAAGTTGGAAAGCAAGTTTTCGTGAATCTATTTTGTCTGTCTTTATAGTATTTCCATCTTTATAAATTCTGTTGGTCGGAGTTACTATTATTGAGTATCCTTTTTCTGAAAAGTAATCGTATATCCAGAACCCGCTGAAGCAACACTCATAAACGATTTTGTATTTTGCTCCGGGATAGGTTGAGAGAAGGAACTTCTCCAGCATCTCTGCTAAAGGCTGCATACTGAATGTTTTCAATTCAAGGTCATAACTTCTAACAGTTACAACCCACTTCGCTTTGTGAACATCCATACCCACGAACAATTCTTTGTTTTCAAAGAACGACTTTTCGAGATTCGTTTGAGTCTCCATTTTTCTATCTCCTTTATTGGTTTTCTAATACTTCCAAATTGGAGATCTAAAAATAATTACTTCCTTTATTTTAAACATACGTACTTGCCGCTAACCGGCAGCCCAAAACAGCAATGCCGTACTTGTTAATATTTTTTATAATTACAAAAAACTTTCATAGCACGATTACTTTGAACAACAAACCCCAAATGGAAAAACTAATTATAAAATTTATAAATTGCCAAATGCGAAAACGGCGTACGGTTGAGTTGTGAGTTATACACCTACAAATTATTAAATTTTATAATTGCCATATTCGACAATACTTTAACAATCTTACACCAATTTTTAATTAATTCGATGCGATAAATATCAAATGGATTGGGTATTTCTGTATCCTCTATTCGCGATTCCCTTGAATGTACAATTGAGTTGCGAAAGTCGTACAATTCTTTAACTACTATTTCTAAGTCATCATTCTTAACTAACATACTGTCAAATGCGATCTTGCATATCTTTATCTTAGTATTAGAGTCAACAATTTCATTAACTAATACTTTCAAATATTCCCTTTCATTCTTAGTAGACGCATGTTTAATTAGCTCCTCATCAGTTATTAAATTATTATATCGATATTCTTTTATTTTATTGAGCTTGCATCTATCGAAGTAATATTCTAAAACTCGGTAAAACCCAAGGAATTGGTTTTCGCCATTTAACGTGCTGGCATAATTAAAGAGCACTAATGGTTCAGTATTGTCATTTATTATTTTTTTCTTTGTTTTTTGCTTAAACGTTTTTGTCAGTTTTGCCTTTAATCCATAAACAGTGGTATAATCATCATCAAATGACAGATGCCTTATTGAAACAGAGAGGTTCATTTTATTTAGTATAGAAGAAATAAGATAATATAAAGCTTGATTAAGAATGTCTTCAGGATCAGTATTCTCCAAATTTTTGATTTTTATAGTAGCAGATCTAGATATATGTTCATAATCAGGGTCCATATCTGAATAGTAATTACCAAGAAATAATATAAAGTATGGGCTGGCTTTACTAATTTCTACATCATATTTATCAATATGGAAAATAAATTTTTCGTCATGAAGCCATAAGTCTTCCCAACTCTGAGGGGAATAATCGCTATAATGGAATTGGATTAAAAACTCCGCATAATCTTCAAATGAGAAGCCGCAATGGTAATGATGTCTAAACTTATGATTCTCTAATGGTTTTTTACCACTATAAAGTACCTCAATATTTTTTGCATTTAATTTTAATGGAGTTGAACAAGATGGAAGCATAATTTCTACCCCATCCGATTTGATTTTATAATCAAATCCTTCACTTTCTGAAAGACCTAATTCAAGTACTAATTCTGTAAATTTTTCACTAAACATAATTTTATTTGGTGTATAACGATTATTTATTCCGTACAGTTTAGTTAATTAAGGAATACAGTACCGCACGGTGCTGCATATATGTATTCCAATTGTTTTGTTTCTCATTCTAACAAACCATCAAACTTTTGATTTGTTAAAAAATGGCTATCTACTTTTACGTAAAATTCTTTTGTTCGTTTTTTCTTTGAAGGTAATAAAAGGGGAGAGGGTAATGTTTCATTTACCCCGTTCGGTAATGTTTTTCTATGTAAAACTAAAGAAGAAATAAAGTCACCTCATCTCTCAATAATTATTATGGACAAACCTAAACATATAATTGGCAATTTTCAAATATTTTAAAAATATTTTTCAACCAATTGTTCTCACTAAAATAATCACAACAAACAAAAAATCTAAAATTCTGAGGATCGGAAACCTCATTATTCCTTTGTTAAGTAAGTTTAAAATGATGAGAATAATTGTTTAATTTTACTCAACAAATTAAACCATTTAGTTGTCCGTGTATATTTAAAATTATTTTTAAAATCGTAGGCGCATTAAACGGGAGCGATTTCAACAGAAATAGTTTCAATTGGAACGTGAGATTTAACAACACACTAAAATTAAGCGCTGAGACTATGTTACAGTTGAATGCGATGTATAATAGTCCTACGGTAAGCGCGCAGGGAAAACGTGAAGGATATATTGCCACCAACTTAGCCGTAAAGCAGTATTTCTTTGATAATCTCCTTACTGCTACTTTACAAATAAGAGATTTATTTTCAGCGTCAACAAATGAAGTTGTGAACGAATCATTTGATTTTTACAACTACCGTTATTCCAAACGTGAGTCTCCGGTTGTTATGCTTAATCTTCGCTTTAACATCAACAACTATAAAAACAACGAAAGTGAAAATGGAAACGGAAACATGGAAGATGATAACGGCGGGTAACCGAAGAAGATAAGAAGGTCATAAGCAAACCCGATTAAACAGCAATTAAAATCTTCCGATCTTTCCTTGACGTTGATGTTTATAACCTGCGGATATAAAACTTAGCAATGATGAAGGTCTTCTCAAGAAAGTAAGAAAAAAGAACTCTGTTAATCAACTAAATACAATTTTTTAGCTGATGCCTTTTTCATTTAGAAAAGCCGAATACTTTTTATCTGAATCCAGGATATGTTCTACTAACCACTTCTTTAAGAAGTTCATCAATTCAAGAGCAAGTATAGAATTTCCGCTTTCTAATTTTTTGAGAAAATCTTTTACTTGAACAATTAAATCGCTATGCTGTTTTGCGTGTGTTTTGAGTTCCGGATAATTATTATTGGTAAGTAACTTTTCTTCAAAGGAAAAATGGAATACAGTATAGTCCACAAGCTCGGAGAGTAATTTCCCTACTACTTCTTTCCCTTTACCTTCTTTCATTTTATCATGAAGTTCATTTATTATATTAACCAATTTTTTATGCTGGGCATCAATTCCATAAACTTTTACGGAGTAATTGTCATTCCAATTAATTAGTGCCATATATCCTTTTCCTTATTAATGAGTTGTTTTTCCAATTATATTATCGAAGAATTTTTGCAAAACCTTAGGCAAAATTTAACTTTTTTGGGAAGTTATTGAACTGTTAAAAAAATAATTTGGTCGTTTTATCATGATGGAATACTTTGTTTAAATAGAAACTTGTAAATTTAAATTGATTTTTGTGTTGAAGTTTCGGATGTTTCAGAAAATTGAAATTTTTGTTTTATGGTCCTTCATTGTGTGATATATTAAACCAAATCAATCATCATGAAAAAAATATTTTCAGCCCTTGGATTTTTTGCTCTAATAATTTATTCTCTTTCCATTATATCTTGTTCTAACGATACAGTTACAAATCCGGTCGTTGGAGTTGATAATGCGAAACTTGATGAAGCATTTGCGCAAGCATAACAAATTGGGAAACAGATCAACAAGGTTACAACAACGGTGGTGCAGGCTTAAAGATTACTCCCTATGATATGATAAAAATCGGGCAACTGATTCTTAACCGCGGTGCATACAATGGGAAAAGGATTGTTTCTTCACAATGGATAGATCAAACCATCACATCGAAAATTTCCACAAATAATGTTATGCCATTTACAAATGGTTATGGTTATTGCTGGTGGACAGGGCAAAGCTCAAAGGGTAACTATGTTTTTGCGAACGGTTATGGAGGATAGTTTATTGTTGTTGTCCCGAACCTAAATCTTGTAGTTGTAGCAACAAATCGGTGGAGTGGCGTTGGGTCAAACGTTGCAAATGATCAGTGGTACAGAACAATGGATTTAATCACGTCTCGTATAGCAACGGCTTTTAATTGAAAAAAGTAACGATTTATTCCACACGAGTACTCATTTACAAAAATCATTTAAAATTTAGCTTGACAAAATCCCCTTGATTTTTTATGTTTGCAAACGTTATCGCAAACGTTTGCAGAAAAAATGAAACATATAACAATAACAGACATAGCAAAAAAATTAGGCATCTCCGCTTCAACAGTGTCACGTGCTTTAAGTGACCATCCGGACATTAAAGCAGAAACCAAAAAGCAAGTAAAAAAATTAGCGAAAGAATTTTATTACAAACCTAATTCGATTGCACAAAGCCTGAAAAACAACCGGACTACGATTATCGGTGTTATCGTTCCTGAGATACAGCATGACTTTTTCTCCTCTGCCATCAGCGGCATTGAAGAAGTGGCGTATCATGCCGGTTATACTATTATTGTGTCTCAATCCAATGAAAATTATGAAAGGGAAGTAGTTAATACCAACGCACTCATTCAACAAAGAGTTGCAGGAATTGTCGCTTCAATTTCACAGAACACTAAGAACGGCGATCATTTTCAGGGAGCTATTGATCGCGGAATACCGCTCGTTTTCTTCGACCGTGCCTGCAGCGATATTGCCGTGAGTAAGGTAATTATAGATGATATGAAAAGCGCTTTCGAAGCGGTTTCCCATTTAACTGAAAAAGGATATAATAGGATCGCTCACTTTACAGGGCCGAAAGATTTGGAGATATGTAAATTGCGTTTGAAGGGATATACCGACGCCTTAGAAAAGGCTGATATTCCACTTCGAAACGAACTTATCTGTTATGGAGGATTGCACGAAACGGATGGTTACCATTCGATGGACCTTCTATTGAAAGAAAACATTATTCCCGATGCAATCTTTGCTGTGAATGATCCCGTTGCTGTGGGAGCTTTCCAGAGAATCAAAGAAGCCGGATTGAAAATTCCTGCCGATATTGGAATTGTAGGTTTTTCAAATAATAAAATTACCGCGTTGGTTGATCCTCCGATAACAACAGTCGATCAACCTTCTTTTGAGATGGGCAAAAGGTCTGCGGAAATTCTGATCGAAATGATTGAGAGTGAAGAACCTTTGGCAGAACCGAAAACGGTGATACTGGAAGCTAAGTTGATTGTAAGAAGTTCAACATAAATCTCTGGAAGAAAAATTTTTTACTAATTCGCAAACGTTTGCGGTAAGGTTTGCAAGTTTGAAATACAAATCATTATTGAGCAAAGAGTTTTATTATTGTTCCGTAACACAGACTTCAGTCTGTACTACGGTTTTATTTTACGAGTGTAATAATTAATGTTAAAAATAATCAACAACCTTCTGTGAGGAAAACATGCAGGCAATCGGACTCTCATTTATTGATTGGATCATAATTTTTGTCTATTTCGGATTTGTTCTCGGCATTGGGTGGTATCTGCGAAGATTCACCACCAGCCAGGAAGATTTTTTCCTTGCCGGAAGAAAAAATTCATCGTGGGTTGCGGGACTCGCATTTTTATCGGCGAATCTTGGCGCTCTCGAACTTCTCGGAATGACAGGCAATACTTTTAAGTACGGTATGTATGTCGCCCACTTCTACTGGATCGGGGCGATCCCGGCGATGCTTTTCCTCGGCATATATATGATGCCTTTTTATTACAGCAGTAAGATCAATTCCGTACCCGGATATTTGAAACTCCGCTTCGATGAAAAAACCCGCGTTCTGAACGGAATTGCTTTTGCCGTAATGACGCTGCTTGTTTCGGGAATCAATCTTTACGCCATGGCGTTAGTTCTCCACACTTTTTTAGGATGGAACTGGGATGTGAGCATGTGGGCTTCTGCAATTACTGTTGCAATCTATGTAGGCTTAAGCGGATTAATGTCCGCTATCTTTACGGAAATTATCCAATTCTTTCTTATCTGGTTTGGCCTGTTTCTTATTTCTATTCTTGGAATAATTGAAATTGGAAGTCTCAGTGAAATTATCGCGCGGATAAATCAATACAGTAATCATATATCCTTTACAACTCTCTGGTCTTCGTCATCAAATCCAACACAGAACGGAATGTTTATTCACTGGGGAGGTATCGTACTTGGTCTTGGTTTTGTTCTTTCCTTCGGATATTGGACAACTGACTTTCTCGTCATTCAACGAGCTTTTTCTGCAAAAGATCTTCGCTCGGCAAGAATGACGCCAATACTTGCATCATTTTTTAAAATGGCTCTCCCTTTTATCGTAATTGTTGCCGGGCTTATCGCAATTGCACTTTCAAATGATCCTAAAAGCGGCTTCTCCCTGCTGCATGATGGAGGGCAGATCAATTATGATTCTGCTCTTCCTCTTCTTATTGCGCGGTACTATCCATCCGGTCTTGTCGGTCTCGGTGTTACTGCGCTACTCGCAGGTTTTATGGCGGGACAAGCCGGTAACGTAAGCGCATTTAATACAGTGTGGACGTACGATATTTATAAAGCCGTCTTAAACAAAAAAGCTTCCGATTCACATTTACTCTGGATGGGACGTATGTCAACTCTCGCTGGTGTTGCCATCTCTTTAGTAACTGCATATTGGGCAAAAAGTTTTCCAAGTATTATGGATTATATGCAAGCAATCTTTTCTTGGGTTAATGCACCGCTTTTTGCTACGATGCTTCTCGGAATGTTTATTTGGTGGATCACTCCCAACGGTGCTTTCTGGGGATTAGTTGCCGGAATGGTTTCATCCTTTACTATGTATCTTGCCGTAAAATTCAGTTGGATTAACGAAAGTATTATCACAATGTCAAGTGTTCGGAGTGATATGGCAACAAATTTTTGGCGTGCATGGTGGGCTTGGCTGATCTGCGCGGTCGTTACTATTATGATCAGTTTGTTCACAAAAAAGAGATCGAAGGAAGAATTGGTTGGATTGGTTAAAGGATTGACACGTGAAAATCATGACCAGCCTGTTCCGTTTACTAAACGTCCGGAGTTTGTTGCTTTGATCTCATTAATCGTTTTAGTCATTCTTAATATTATATTTTGGTAGAAGGAGAAAACTATGTTAGAACATAAAATGAAACCCATTTGGTTTTTTGTAGGACTTATCCTTCTTGTTATGGGAGGATTAATAATGTTGAACGGAATTTATCTTCTCTTCAATCCGTCGCAGCGTGTAACAGTGCTCAGTGAAATTCATCCCGATATTTGGTGGGGAGCCATCATGGCGGCATTCGGCGGATTTATGTATTTCAAAACAAGAAAAGAAACTGTTTGAGTGCTGTATGAACTTAATTCATAAAATAGAAAAAATTTATAAAAATATGTTTAACGATGAACCATTGCTCGTCCGCTCTCCCGGAAGGTTGAATTTAATTGGAGAACACACCGATTACAATCTGGGTTTTGTTCTGCCGGCGGCAATCAATAAAGCGGTTTACTTTGCCGTTGCACCACGCCAAGATAAAACGTGTAAACTTTTTGCCGCTGATTTGAATGAAGCATTTGATTTCACTTTGGATAGGCTGGTCAAGTCAGATAAACACTGGCCAAATTACTTGATGGGCGTAGTCGATCAACTCATAAAAGCCGGTCATGAAATTAACGGTTTCAATTGTGTGTTTGGTGGAGATATTCCGATAGGTGCCGGGCTTTCATCTTCTGCCGCAATAGAAGCCGGTTTGGCTTTTTCTCTGAATCAAATTTTCGATTTGCATATCGATAAACTTTCTCTTGTGAAACTGGCGCAAAAAGCAGAGAATGAATTTGTCGGAGTGAACTGCGGAATTATGGATCAGTTCATTAATATTTTTGGAGAGAGTGGAAACGCGCTTCGGATTGACTGCCGTTCGCTCGATTATGAGCTTGTTCCTTTTGATTATGATAATATATCTCTCGTCTTTTTTAATACGAATGTATTGCATTCACTTGCTTCATCAGAATATAATCTTAGAAGAGCTGAATGTGGTAAAGGAGTAGAAATAATTAAAAAAGAATTTTCGCAAGTAAACAGTCTGCGAGATGTTTCCCGTGATTTGTTGAATACCTTTAAATCAAAAATGGAACCGCTAACATTCCAACGTTGTAAATATGTTGTGGAAGAAAATGAAAGACTTTTGAAAGCTTGTGAAGCTTTAAAAGTGCATGACTTAAATACCTTTGGAGCATTGATGTACCAAACGCATGAAGGTTTGAGCCGCGATTATGAAGTTAGCTGCCCCGAACTTGATTTTCTAGTTGACGAAACGAAAGACATTCCGGCGGTATATGGCGCAAGAATGATGGGAGGCGGATTTGGCGGTTGTACCATCAACATAATTGAAAATGAATTTGTTGAATCTGTCTCCTCATCGATTTCTAAAAAGTATAAACAGAAGTTTAATCGTGAGGCTTCGGTTTATGTAACGAAGATAGGCGGAGGAACAAGTATTGTCTGTAAGGAAGAAAATGCAGCAATTAGATAATTATAAGTATCCCCATAGAAGGAAGAATATTTTAACCGGAGACTGGGTGCTAGTTTCTCCGCAAAGAACAAACCGCCCCTGGCAGGGAGAGGTTTCTTCTTCGGAAGAAATTGTTCGTCCTCAATACGATCCTAATTGTTATTTGTGCCCCGGAAATAAAAGGGCAAACGGAGATGTTAATCCTGATTACAAAAACAGTTTCGTTTTTACAAATGATTTTTCTTCCATACTTGAAAAGATTCCCTCCGGTTCGCAGAAAACTAATAATCTATTGATAACACGAAATGAAGTAGGTATTTGCCGTGTTGTAAATTTTTCACCTCGTCATGATCTGACTCTTGCGGAAATGACTGAGAAAGAAATTCAAATCGTAATTGAAACATGGAAAACAGAATTCAAAACTTTGAGTGAACACCCGAAGATAAATCATGTTCAAATTTTCGAGAACAAAGGTCCGATGATGGGGAACAGCAATCCTCATCCGCATTGCCAGATATGGGCGCAGGAAAGTATTCCTACCGAACCTACAAAAGAATTGAGACAATTTAAAAACTACTTCAAGAAAAATAATCGAAGTCTCTTAAGTGATTATCTGAAACTAGAGTGTAAACTGGAGGAAAGAATTGTTTATGAAAATTCTTTATTTGTTGTGCTCGTTCCGTTTTGGGCAACATGGCCTTATGAAACTATCATCATTTCTAAAAAGAAATATGCATCACTACTTGAATTCAAAACTTCAGAAATAGAAACTTTCGCTAACGCGATTAAAATTATAACGGTAAAGTATGATAATCTTTTTAAAATATCTTTCCCGTATTCTTC
>JALNWB010000076.1 GCA_023231105.1 Ignavibacteriaceae bacterium
CTAAAATATTATTCTTATAATCCATGAAATCCTCTTTTTATAAACGTAATAATAAAAACCAGTATTAAATTTCTAATTCATTATTTTCAAACATATAATCGAACAAGTAAATAGTCTATCGATCAATGCAGCTTGAATGGATGAAAGATTGCATGGCTGAATGATCTTTCAATAAAATAAATCAATTGATTTTTCTCATTCATCCATTCTTTCAAACATTCTTTCTACTTAATAAAATCCGCACAATTAGATTTCTACCAAACTCATTATTATACTTCACTTGTTAAACCTGTGCCCTCTCAAAAACTCTTCAATCTTCAAACGCTTCTTTCCTTCCTGCTGGATTTCCAAAATGCTCAATGAATTATTTCCACAGCCAAATATCAACTCTGCCGGAGTTTCTTGAATTTCTCCCGGTGCAAGATTTCGCTCAACAACTTTTGTTTTATAAACTTTAAATATTTTTTGTTGATGAACGAAAAACGCGGTGGGGAAGGGTGAAAGTCCACGCACCAAATTATGGAGTTCAACTGCATCTTTTTTCCAATCGATCTCACAAATTTCTTTTGTTATTTTGGGAGCCGGTGTCGCCGCTGAATTATCCTGCGGAAATAATTGATTCCGCCTATGGCTGGATTGCGATTCAATCATTTCAATCGTTTCAGAAACAGCTTGACTTCCGAGCAGACTTAATTTATCGTGAAGCGAACCAAAGTCATCTTCATCCTCAATTGGAATTTCTTTTTTTAAATAAACATTTCCGGTATCAACTTTTTCCGATAGAGCGAAGGTTGTTACCCCGGTTTTCTTTTCACCTTTTATTAATGCCCACTGTATCGGTGCAGCACCTCGAAACTTTGGCAAAAGCGAGCCATGCAAATTAAATGAACCATATCCCGGCATAGAAAAAATCTCTTTCGGCAAAATCCGGAAAGCTACAACAACAAAAAGATCGGCTTCTAATTTTTTAAGTTGTTCAATAAAGGTTGCATCATTAAAAGCTTCCGGTTGCAGAACTTTTATGGAATGCTCAAGCGCAAATTCTTTAATCGGAGTGAAGGAGACTTGCTTTCCGCGACCGCGCGGTTTATCCGGTGCAGTAACTACCGCAACAACATCATGGTGATGATCAAGAATAGTTTGAAGTGAAGGAATTGCAAAGTCTGGCGTTCCGAAAAAAATTATTTTCATAAACTATTACATAGTTCCTTTATCCGTAACCGGGTACTCAATCTCAACTTTTCTTGCAATAATTCTCAGTAGTAGTTTTTTCACCATTTTTTTCCCTTCGTCATCAAGACGATCGGTAAAAAATGTTGCTTGTAAATGGTCATATTCATGTTGAATGACGCGGGCAAATAGATCATCGTCTTCAAGCATATGATCTTTCAAATCAATATCTTGATAAAGAAGCTTTACGCCTGTCGGTCTTTCAACTTTTGCCCGAACGCCTGGTAAACTTAAACATCCTTCTTCCAAAATTCTCGTCTCTTCAGAGTATTCAACTATTTTGGGATTGATGAATACCATCGGCTTTGATTTTTCAAATCCTTTTACGGATGATAAATCAAAAATGAAAATTGATTTATGGCTTCCAACCTGGTTAGCTGCTAAGCCCATACCGTCGGCGTTGTGCATCGTATCAAACATATCGTTTATTAACGTAAGAATCTTTGCATCCACTTTAGAAATGCGGATCGCTTTTTTCTTTAATATTTTATCACCGTAAAGAGTAATCGGCAGCACTGCCATAACTGTTTTCCTTAACTAATTTCTTCAAATGCGGGCGAAACAGTTTCGGCTTCGCCATCGGTAAAAATTAATAACTCCGTGGAATAAAAATACATCCTGATGAGCACCCTAAATATAATTAACAACTGCTGAATTAGAAAGGTCAGTAAGAGTAAGTACGCAGGTTTTTTGGGGACAAAACTATCAACAAGATTATAAACGGTTGCACCAATTGCGACAAAGATCAGCATAATAAAGTAAATCGTCACCACTTTAACAAAATTCTTTTTAATGAACTGAAAAGATTTGTAGAGAGACCGGAATAACTTTGTGGAATCAACAACCACAATAGCCACTTTTGTATAATCGGAAATGATATTAATAATGGTGATAAGAAGAAGAAAAAAAAGATAACGAAAAATTTGAACGGCAAATTCAATGAACGCGTTCTCCTTTTCCAAAAAGATTTGTTTGATCACATAATCAATTAAAACATTAATGCTGATAGCAACAAAATAAAGCGCTCCAACAAAAACAGCGATTTTGAGAAACCTGATGAAATACTTTACGCTGCCGTAAAAGAAATCAACCATGTGATTTTTTTTTGAATTCGTATAAACAGCAAACAATCCCCCCAAATAGAAAAGTTGGAGAAGAACATAAACTCCAGCAAACGCATAAAGGAGAATCGGAATTGCGTTAAGTGAGTTTTGATAAATATGACGAAACTGAACATACCAGAGATAATCGAATCCAAGACTGAGATTACTATTGATGAGTGAGTGCGCTAATCCTTGTTGAAGTACTGAAAATAAAGGAAGAGATAAAGCAAAAGCAAAAACAATATTCGTAATCCAAAAGAGGAGAATAAATTTCCTGTGCGCAAAAACCATTCTTGAACCGGTTATCAAAATTTCTTTTATGGAAAGATTCAAGACAAACCTCCGAAGATCATCAGCAAGTTTTGCACCCAGAAAAACCATCGAACCGAAAGATATAATGCGCCGCTGTATTGCGTTTCAACCGTGTATGAGTTGTTGGCAAAATTCAGATCGAATAAATTTTTTCTTTCAGGATCAATCTCTGCTGACAAAACTTTGTTGTTTGTGTGAAAAACAATTCTTTTAATCTTTTCTTTGCCGTTCCAAAAAGTTTTTAATGTATCCTTATCAGTATGCAGATCAACTTCCAAAGGAACGACCGCTTCCCCATCACGAACAATTACAACTTCGGTTTGCCGATGATCTGCGGAAATATTAATTCCAAGGATGCGGTAATCACACGTAAAAGAATTTTCATAAAAACCGGTTATCAGCCATTCGATATTTTTATGAGAATATTTTCTTAACGTAGAAAAAAAATCTCCCGCAGTTGGATGCTGAAATTTATATGCATTAAAATATTGTCTTAAAATAAAAAACAGCTTCTGCTCCCCAAGATACTTTTCCAGTGTAAATAAGAAGAGAGCTCCCTTTGCATAAGAGACAGATTGATAAACACTTTTATTTAAAAGACGAAAACTAGTATCGTTAAGTGAACCAAACATCGCGTATGGGTAATACGCAGCCATCAAATCAGCTTCAAACGGCTTTGGTATTTGTGTTAACGTATATATGAAAGGAATTTTTTCAATTGCGAGAAGTTCCATACCGGTAACCGGTAAGTAGCCGAAGAGTTTGAACGAAGCGAATCTTTGTCCATATTTTTTTTGCAATATTTTTTGCGAAACATATTCGGCAAAACCTTCATCAAGCCAGGCTTCGGTTGTTTCATTATTTGCGAGCATCCCATAAAAATATTGATGGGAAAATTCATGGAGAATTACTTCGTCAAGATCTTTCGTAAACTCCGGTGAAAAATAATCTTTAGAAAAAGTAAAAAGAGCGGGATACTCCATCGCGCGTATCATTCCGGCTTTTGTAGGTGCATCAATCACCGTTAATGTTTTATAAGGATATCTTCCGATATTTTTTTCAAAGAAAGAAAAAGCGTTATTCACTGCATTACCGATTCTTTTTTTACTCCCTTCATTTGTTGTTTGAAGGATGTAATGAACCGCAACTTCCGAATGATCTTTACGTTTTATTGTATCGGTAAAATTTAAAACATCCTTTGCGGCAAGCCAGGCAAAATCATGAATATTTTTTTGTTCCACTTTATACGTAGTGTTCTCTGCTTCAACTTTTTTACCGATTACTTTGCCTGACGAAGCAAGTACGAAACCATTGGGAATGGTTATTTCGAGCGTGTAGTTGGAGAAATCAGCATAGAATTCTGTGAACGGATAGTACGGTTCGCAAGTCCAGTTGCCGTTTTCATATACACCTAATTTTGGAAACCATTGAGCCAAAAAGAAAAATATTTCATTGGCGTCATACCCGAAGCGGCTGTAAGCTTTGGGAATTTTTACTTCGTACTCAAACGCGATTTCAAGAGAATCATTTTGATTTACCGGTTTATCTAAAACTATTTTCGCAACAGTGCTATCAAATCGATTATCTGTTTTGTTCGTGGAATATTGCAGAATTTTTTGTTGATGATTTACCGCTACTTTGTTTACCGAAATATGTGAAAAAGAATTTTCGGAAATCTTTTTTCCCTCAAGAAATTCAGTGTGTTTATTGCTAAATGCATTTGGATAAAAATGAAAATAGAGTTCGGATGTTGGGATGTTGGATGGATTTTTCCATGTAACGATTTGTGAAGCTTTGAGCAGCTTCTTTTGAACGTCTAAGGAAACTTTAATAGAATAAGAAGAAAATACTTTTGCGGATTGCTTTGTTTTAATTTTACTTGAATCTTCGATATTAATCTTAACAGCGGCGCTGTCATTTAAAACAGTCGAAGTACCTGTCTGCTTTTCCTTATATTGAAAGAAAGCATAAAAGAGAAAAAGGGATATGAGGGCTAAGTATTTCAAGAGTAATTAGATAGTTTATAAAAAAAACGAATGAATGGATGAATGTTTTCAATCAGTCATGCAGCCATTCAATCATCCGATTGACAATCAGTGATTTTTGGGTCCTAGTTCTGCCATGTTATGTTTTAATAGTTGAAAAAAGGTGATCGCTCACCTTTCATGTAAAAATATGGAGAATATTTTTATTTCACTAACAGCATCTTAAATTCTGCGGTCAAAAACCATTTCTTAACCAAATTAAAATTGCCCCTTCGTGGAATTATTCTCAAGAAAACTAATCAGACATGAGGTATCATTGAACACTGCTCTTATTATGGAAAAGCTTTGTATGTAACACCTACTTTTAATCCAATCGGATGCGGTATCGTATTCTTGAAATCAAATGGAATCGTCTGGTCGCTCCGCCCGGTGTTCGCATTAGTAACGTCAAAATGTAAATGCGGTGCGCCGCTGCTCCCTGAGTTACCACTTAAACCGATGGTATCGCCCGGCATTACGGTCTGACCTCCCGTGACCAAAACTCCATTTGTTGTCAAATGTACATAACGCGCATAGGTGGAGTCTTCATGCATGATGATCACTACGTTTTCATGACCTCCATTTTGATCATTATCGGAATACGTCTCGAGGATGTAAACAACACGACCGCTTCGGGCAGCGGTGATAATTGTTCCGATTGGCATAGCAAAATCCACAGCATAACGGAATGAGCCGTTGTGTGAATATGGGTTATTAAATCCAAGCGAGCACCTATACTCCCGACCGACCGGATAAGGCAAAACATACTTCGCCTCAACCGAAAGAGCATCTTCGTTCTCAGAAGATTGATCCTTGCATGACAAAAAAAGAAGACAAAACAAAGAGACAACAACAAAGAATTTCATTGTAATTCCTTTTGATAAATTGTTAAATCCCGGCAAATTATAATTGAAGCACCGCCCTGTTTAGCTACCGAAGAGAGGAACAACTTTACGGTTTTGTAAACGCAACTTTCATTTATAAAAATGTTTCTTGGAACAACCGACCTAAAAAGTAACTTATCCGCCGCAGCGGATTGCAAACGCAATTTATAATTCCACAAATGCCGTACTGAAAAATGCTGCCCGTGTTGAGCGGTGGGTTAGCTTGTTATAAGAATAATTCGAGTAATATTTTCCTTGTTATATCCCAAGCCAATTTTGCATTATCATAGCTTATCTTTAATGTTTTTTTTCGTTGTTCAACTCCAGGATGAATTAAATTACGGTAACCTCTAATTGCATGTCCTAGATGATAAATGTGATCATCAATATATTTTTCTTCCTTGGCTAAATAGAGAAGCTCGTTTAAATCCATTGAAATAATTTTTTTTGTTTTACCATTTTCTAATTTATAAGAACTGAATCCTTTGCCTTGAACATAGAATAATAGAGATGCTTCTATTACGCTTCCACTTAATACTATGGTTGCTTTAAAAGAACGAGTGATTAAAGACAATGTATTTTCTTTCATGTCACGTAAGATCATTTCTCTAAGTTGATCATCATTGATTTTATTTATTGCATTTAATAATTCAGAGTTATACCCAAGTTTGGTAATTTGTTCACAATTAAGCTTTTCGGCAATCAGCAATAGTTCTTCTTCAATTACCAACTCTTTTTTTAATTCTACAAGATATGTTTCTATAAAAGGATTTATCCTATAAACACTACTTGACGTTGTTAATTCATGTTCATAAATCTTAATGACATATTTTTTATTCAGAAAAGTCTTTATTAAATCTGTTGCTTTTATTGATGATACTGATAAGTATTGAGGCAATTGACGATAAGGGCAAGTTATAAAGCCATCAGTATCTTTATAATCATTAAACTTTAGTATTTTGTTTTTTATCCACGGGTTTTCTTTTTTGAATTCGTCTAATGAGATTGTTAGTTCAATATTTTCTTTTTTTTCTTCTTCATAAAGTTTATTAAGTCGTTTGAGATTCTTTTTTGCAATATCATCACTATTGTCTAGTTCTATGGCTTTTTCAAAATGTTTGATAGCTTTCTCAAGCATTCCTTTCTTTTCATAAATAACGCCAAGATTATTAGAAACCGCTGAAGTGATTCCTCTTTTTTCACAATATAGGTTATAATATTCTTCGGCTGAATCAATTTGGTTTATTTCTGAATATGAATAAGCGATTTCAAACAGGACAGAGGATTTAATTAAATGCTTATTATCGAGGTAAGATTTTAGTTTTATAACTTGGTTAAAATCCTTTTCTTTGAACGTTGCCTCAACTAAAGAAGAAAATATTTCCTTGATGATTAATGTATCTATCCTAACTTCATTATTATCAAATCTACTACAAAATATTCGTATAGCTTCTGTTAGTTCACTGCCTTTTAATTCTTTGATGAAAGTCCATTTTGAATAATATAATTTTTCTTCTTCGATAGAAGTCTCACAATACTTAAGACAATATGTAAAAGCTTCGACCCGTTCATTTAGTTCAAGATTTATCCAAATTATATTTTCTATATAAAATTTCTCATATGGGTATTCTTTATAAGCAGCCAATAAATCTTTGAGTATGCTTCTATAATTAATATTTTCCCCATGATTTAGGTATCTATAGATGCCTCTTATACCTTTTATTTTAGCTTTGATTTTGTTTTTTTTACTTTTATTAAGTAACAAGAAAAGAATTTCAATATACTTATCGATATTAAAATCGAATGAAGAATAAGGATAAAATAAGTAAGGATTTATATCTAACGATTTAGGTAATTCGTCAAAATATTTCTCACTTAGATTAATATCATACTCGTATGCTGATATTATGGCTCCGATGTGTCCACAATATTGTAAGTCATTCTTGATATCGTCTTTAATTATATCAAAGAAAATGGAAAAAGCTTTTTTGTAATCATTTAATTCATAAGAGCAATAACCACTTATTAAATTTATAAATTGTTTTTCCTTGTCAGTCTCTGCATTAACTTGATTTAATAGATGTATAGTTTCTTGATATTTCTTTAGATCATAGAATGTCTCTATTTTCAATAGAGTTATTTCCTTACTAAAAAGCCCCTTTTTTTCGACTTCTTCAAATATTTTTTGTCTTTCAATTGAAGGATTTCTTTTTATAATTTCCTCATATAGTGAGACATTTTGTGGAAAAAGAACCAATCCTTTATTTAATATGCGTAATGCATGTTCCTTACTTTCTTTCAAATTGGCTAATCTAATAAATGCGTCAGAAATTGGTCTGTCTGCCTCAACCACTTTACTAAAATATTTATCTGCCAACTCATTAGATCTCTCTGGATTATCATATTGTTGATAAATATGGCCGACTAAATAGTTCAGATGTGGCTCATTAGAGTCATCTGACTTTTCAATAGATTCAATTGCAGTTTTATATTGCTTTGAATCAATCAGTTTAATTATTTCATCGATATTTTTCATTTATTCAAAATTTAATAACAAGCTAATTATTACTTATCCTTCATCGTTTAATTAATTAAAGAATACATTACAACACGGCACTGCACCCCCAAAAGGTAGATAGGTAAATGTATTCCATTTGTTTCGTTTAAGTAAAATTCTTTTGTTCGTTTTTTCTTTGTAGGATATAAGTGAGGATTAGGTAAAGCCCCATGCGGTAATGTTTTTCTATGTAAAACTAATGAAGAAATAAAAACTCCTGATTTCTTGATTATTAGTACAAACGAACTTATTAATGTTTTTGCAGATTACCAAACAGACATTAAAAATGTTATTGTAACCTCAATTAATATTCTTGCCCCATCAACCATCAAACCAAAACTATTTAACGTCCTCAAAAAGTTTTCGGTTATTAGCTTTCAGTTCGCCGCGGCGAATTAGTTGTCAGTTCGCCGTGGCGAATCAGTAACCAATTTTCCCATTTAACTTTTTTTCCAACCGAATTATTTAATTTTTCTTTGAGTTACTTTGGGCGGCAGAAAATTCTCACCGGTAATTACACTTTTGCCCGTTTTCTGCTCAAGAGCTTTTCTTGCATCTTTTGCGATTCTTCCTCCCTTTTTTGCCGGACTTACATTCTCTTCAAATCCTTCCGCAGTTACCGTCTCTGCAATTTGCCTTGTAGAAAGTTCTGCCAGTGCGGTAAAAATTAATTCGGCTTCGCTCATGTGGTCTCGCAAGTTTTGCGTTTTTAATCCCTTTAAAGTTTTGTGTTCTTTTACGGTTAAGTCGCTCCATTCTTTATGAATAATAGTTGTAAGCAGAGCAAACTCATCACCTTTTTTAACTCCGTGGTCACCCCAATAATCAGTAAGTTTGTTGCGTGTTTCCTGCCCCAACATTCTTTGCTGAATCCACTTTTCGCTTCGGCCTTGTTTCTGCCAATATTCACGCGAACGGTTTAATGCGTTTTCAGGATTATTCATTTCCTCCATTCTCTCGTAACCGACTTTAGCAAGCCACAGTTTAATAGGTTCCGCTTTTTTGCTCGGCACAGATTGAACAAGGCGAAGGATGGTTTCCACATCCGCTACATCAGTTAGATAACTTTTTCCATCCCCTGATAACATTTTCAGTTTGTCACAATTTGTGACAATCTCACTCCCTTCTTTTTTAAGACGGTTCTTTAATGTAGTCCAATAACTTTGTGCTCTTTTAAAATCTTTTTGATCTGTTAAAGCTGCAACAATATCTATAACGGAGAAATACCAGATTTCTTTTTCCTCATCATAATGACGTCTAATTCTAAACGTATCGAAGATCGCTAATGATTCATCTTTCTTTTCGCTCATAAATTTTTCCTCTAAATTTATTTCTCGTGTGTAACATAAACGCAAAGCCAAACTTTCATTTATTCAAGGATAATAAACAAACCTCAGCTCATCTATCATCCTCGGAAAAGTTTACAGTTGTCAGTAATCAGTTTTACTTTTCTACTGTTTCTTATCCTTTTCTACCTCACGAGAATCATCTTCTTAGAATCATGAAATTTTCCGGCGCGAATATTATAAAAATAAACTCCGCTTGGAAGGTGATTGCCAAGTGAATCAAGTCCGCTCCATTCAACTGAATATTTCCCGGATGGTAAATCTTCATTCACTATCGTTAATACTTCGCTTCCGAGCATATCATAGATTTTTACTTCCACATATTCAGGTAAAGGAATTGCAAAACCTATTGTTGTTGTTGGATTAAAAGGATTAGGATAATTTTGTGCAAGCTCATAAAAATCAGGCATTATCTTTTCATCTTCAACCTTAACCGTGGGTTGAGTTTTAAAGCCAAAGGTTGACGACCACAAACTCATTCCATATTCATTTAAAGCGGCAACCCGCCAAAAATAATTTTTATTTAACATAAGTTTTGTTAACGAAAGAGTTGTATCCGTCAAAACCGTGTCAAGCAAAGTTGATTGCGGTGTAATAGTTAAGCTCGAAGAAAATTGAAATCTGTATGATGTTGCTGCATCTGATCTACTCCACTTAAACGTTGGATTAATTGAAACTTCATACGATGACTTTGCGGGTTCAAGCAATGTTATAGCAGCCGGGAAACCGGTAGTAAAATTGAACGTTGAAGAATATCCGCTTTCTCCCGCCGGATTACTTGCTTTTACTCGCCAGTAATATTTTTTCTCGCCAGCCAATTTCGTTAGAACGTAAGAAGTATCAACAACCACGCTATTCACAACCGGCGTTCCGCTAAAAGCATTATTGTCTGCAACTTGTAACTGATATTGGAAAGCATCCTTTGCGTAATTCCAGATCAACTTTAATGTATCTCTTTGCTGCATTTCATCATTAATAGGAACAGCAAGCGATGGGACGGGAGGCGGTAATAGTTGAACGATGTTTGAAATGGGACTCTCGGCTCCGTACCTATCTAATGCGGTTACACCAAAGAAAAGATCGCCGGATGATGCGACAAGATTTTTGGGCGCTATTTCTTTTAATGTAGTTATGTCTACTATATTTTCGTTATTATCAATTTCACTTTGTGATGGTGAACCTGTAGTAAACTTGTATAAAACATAAAAGAAAGAAGAATCACCATCCATATCAAACTCGCCTTTATCCCAAACAAGTTTTGCTGTTGAAGTTGCCAAATCTTTTTCTATTCGCAAATTAGTTGGCGGCATAGGAGCGTTATTTGCTTTCCAACTCATTATTGGAGTTAACGCCGGATATTTGTAGAGCGTGTTTTTTAATGAATCGGTAAAACCTAACCGATTCTCTAAAGTTGAAGTTGTGTTATATAAAACACTTCCCTGACATTTTAGAGTAGCACGATTTAATCTAATTTGATTTGGAAGTTCAGCAGCAGGAAATGTAGAAGTACCAATTCTGTAAACCGCATGACCAACATACATGTGTCTTCCGTTAGCACCGGCAGAGTCTGCCCACCAGGGCATTAACTTGCCGTAATCTTGTCCGCCGCCAAAAGCCCAGTAAAGTTGCGGATTAATATAATCGATCGACTTAGCATGCAGCCAAGCCATTGCATCACAATAAATGGAATTGTAATTATCATTACCTGAAATTCCCGATGGATAGTTCGGACGCCAAATTCCACGCGGACTTATCCCCCATTTAACATAAGGTTTCACTACCTTAATGCTATCACTTATCATTTTTACAAGTGTGTTTACATTATTTCTGCGCCAATCGGCTAAACCTAAATTTCCCGGATTGTAGGAAGCAAAACTCGCCGCATCTTCCGAGAGCATCCCATCAAGGTAAAAATAATCATCAAAATGAATTCCGTCCACATCATATCTTCTTACAACATCCATAATAACTGATAAAACATAATCTCTCACTTGGGGAATACCCGGATCAAGAATCCTTTTTCCTGCTTTTGTAAATGTCCATTCAGGATGCTTTTTAGAAATATGATTTGGCGCTGTTGTATATCCCCCTAAAGTGTTTTCAGCACGATAAGGATTAAACCAGGCATGTAATTCCATTCCCCGTTTGTGTGTTTCTTCTAATGCAAATTGCAGCGGATCATAATAAGGACTTGGCGCAATTCCTTGAAATCCGGTTAACCAGTAAGACCAGGGTTCGATTGATGAATTATAAAGAGCGTCACATTCCGGTCTAATTTGAAACATCACTGCATTAACATTTAGCGCTTTAAGTCCGTCTAAGATATCAATTAACGCTTGTTCCTGCGATGCTGTTGAAGCTCCTCTTGTGGGCCAATCGATATTTGTTACGGTGGCTATCCATGCCCCTCTAAACTCCCTTTTCGGTAAAAACGTTTGAGCAAAAGATGAAATGCTAAAGACGAGAAGTGATAGAAGTAGAATTATTTTTTTCATAACCGATTCGTTTTTTTTTGAAATGTTTTTTACAAAAATAAAGAATTAATCGGTAAACTACTATCAGCCGTTAGGAAGGAAAGAAGAAAGGAGTGAAGAAGAATAAAGGAATTGCTGAATGGTGGAATGACTGAATGTCTGCATGATATTTTCAGTTAAGTTCTTGTTTTTTGTATCATGATTTACGAGCAAGGATTAACGATTTTTGATTTTAGAAGTTAAAAACCCGAACAAAAAAAAAGTAATGGGAATTTGGGAAACATCAAAAATCGCTATTCGTTAATTCTTTCAGCCGCGGCGGACCGAGATTAAAAAAGTTTTGGTCGGCGGCTATGCGCACTAAGTTTGGATGGATGGATGAAAAAAATGGGATTATCTTTTTGCCATTGTTCCGCTAAAGATTTATTTTGAAATTAGTAATGAAGATTTTTAGAGTGTTCTATTAACTCAATTTAATAACGAAATTCAGGTTACATGAAAAATATTCTCAATTCGATTTCCATAGTTACGATAATCTTTTGGGTTTTTCTCGGCGGGTGTAAAGATACGGTTACTAACAAGCAAGTTGATGACGCTATTATACCGGCTTCAAACGTTTTGTTTGGAAAACATATCCAGCCGATTTTTAACGTTAAGTGTACAAACTCCGGTTGCCACGATGATGAAACGCGCGCGGGAAGTTATAGTTTAACAACCTGGACGAACGCGCACGTTCCAGGAATTATAAACGATTACGAACCGGAAACTTCGCGGCTTGTTTGGGCAATTGAAGGACAATTAGGTTCAAATGGTATGCCTCCGCTTGGTTATCCATCTTTAACAAAAAATCAAATTGATGGAATTAAGACCTGGATAAAAGAAGGGGCGAAAAATAATTAGGAATTAATTTGAATCCTATTTCATTCTTAATCTGTCAGAGCCTGAACTAAAAAATAATAATGAATAACGAACAAGGAATTCAGAATATCGAAGGATAAAAAATTCATAATTCATTATTCCTTGTTCGATATTCAAATTCATGAAAACATTCTTTCCTTTTTGTGAGGTTCAATTTCAACGGGACGAATACTTCCTAACTTACAAAATGTATTTAGCAATCAGTTTACTGAACGCCACAATATCAAAGCCGCCCGTAATGTCAAAGTGAATAGGACCGATAGAACTTACAAAAATTTCCAACTCACAATCCAAATCAATTAAGCCGGCAGTTTCAACGGAAAAAGTTTGTATTCTGCTGTAAGGGATTGAAGTAAAATCAATTTTCTTTCCGGTTATCCCTTGAACATTTGCTGCAATTATCCGTTTATCGGTAAAGACGAGCTGATCTCTTACGGTTTTAAAAGCAGCAAAGACGTTTTCATCATCAAGAAACATTTTTGGCATTGTTTCGATGATCTCTTCAAGCTTAATCGGTTTCAACTTAAGGAACGTTGCATTTTTGAAATCTATCATTACAAATCTCCTATCTTATTGATAAAGATATTTACATAACCTCTATTATTTACTCCGTTTAAAGATATTTTGCACCATTTCTGATATTCAAATCCACTTCATCTCCCTGTACCAGGTTACCGTTCTCTTAATTCCCTCTTCAAGAGAAATTTCCTGTTTGTATCCGAAATGATCAAAGGCTTTTTGCGAAGAACAGATCCAATCTTTTTGAGTAATGTCGCGTGCTTTCTCTAAATTCAACGTTGCGGCTTTGCTAGAGAAAATGGAAAAGAAATGTGCAACCGCCGCAATACCGTAAACTAAAAAGTGAGGAACTACAATATGTAGAGCATGGCGGTTTAATGATTTCTCCGTTACCTTGCCGATTTCTTCCCACGTATAATATTTTTCTGAACCGATAAAATAAGTCTCTCCTTTTGTTCTTTCCGAAAGAGCGGCAAGATAAAATCCGCGCACTAAATCCTTAACGTGAATTAAATTGATACGTTTAAGGTCCATACCGATAGTTGTAAAAATTCCACTATGATAAGTTTTAAAGAAAATTAAAATTTCGGTATCGCGTTCACCATAAACAGCCGGGGCTCGGCAGATAGTTATCGGCAATTCATTCATAAATTGTCTTGCAACTTTTTCTTTTTCTAATTTACTTCTTCCGTATGTAGTTATCGGACGCGGTTCCATCGATTCATCAACTGGTTCTCCATCAAGCGAAGGACCTCCGGCAGTTTGGCTGCTTACAATCAAAATCTTTTTAAATGAATTCTTAAACTCAACCGCGGTTTCCAATAAAGTTCTTGTCGTTTCCACATTCCCCTTAAAATAACCTTCCTTTCTTTTTGATTTAACAACACCCGCAACGTGAAAAAGATAAGAAGCTCCGGTAAAAGCTTTGCGCAATCCTTCTTTATCAAATAATCCCGAATTAATAATTTCCACATCTTTGTCTTTTAACCATTTAAGGTCACTGCTTTTTCGGGTAATACATCGCACTGCAAAATTCTGATCGAGCAAATAATCTACTAAATGGCTTCCCACAAAACCATTTCCGCCGGTAATAACTGCAATTTCCTTCATTTTTTTCCGTAATTTGATTTTGAAACTATTTAATTATAGATTTTAAATGAAAAATTACTAAAATAAGTTCGTATAAATAAATTATTTAATAATAACCGGATACGGAGGATCTTTTGGATCTATTTAACAAATGTTTTGAGTTTACGCGTGCCGATGAAGTTAAAAAACTTGGCTTATACCCATACTTCAGACCTATCGAAGCAAATGAGGGACCTGTTGTACAGATTGAAGGTAGAAAAATTGTTATGGCGGGCTCTAATAATTATTTGGGATTAACCGCTCATCCTGCTGTAAAGGAAGCCGCTATAAAAGCTATTGAAAAATATGGAACAGGCTGTTCGGGTTCTCGCTACTTAACCGGAACTCTCGATCTTCATATAGAATTGGAAGGCAGATTAGCAAAATTCTTAGAAGTAGAAGCTGTTTTATTATTTTCTACCGGTTACCAAACTGCTCAGGGAATTATTCCTACATTAGTAAACCGCGGTGAGTACGTTGTTTCTGATAGAGACAACCATGCTTGTATTGTTGCCGGAAATTTAATGGCAAAAGGCGTAACTGCCGATGTAGTACGTTATAAACATAACGACATGGCTGATTTAGAAAGAGTTATTTCTAAATTACCTGAATCCGCAGGAAAACTTGTTGTCAGTGATGGTGTTTTTTCAACCGGCGGTGAAATTGTTGACTTGCCCGAATTAAATAGAATTGCAAAAAAATATGGCGCAAGAATTTTAATTGATGATGCACATTCAGTCGGTGTAATCGGGAAAGGTGGGAGAGGAACCGCAAGCGAATTCAATCTTGGAAAAGAAATTGATCTTACCATGGGAACATTCAGCAAAACTTTTGCATCGCTCGGTGGTTTTGTTGCCGGCGCTGAAAGAGTTATCAATTATCTGAAGCATCATGCTGCAGCATTAATTTTTTCTGCTTCTCCTACTCCGGCATCAGCCGCTTCAGCTTTAGCCGCTTTGGATGTTCTTGAAAAAGAACCTGAAAGAGTTGCAAAAGTTGTGAACAATGCTGCAAAAGTGAGAACAGCTTTAGTTGAAGCCGGATTTAATGTTGAACCGGGCAGAACCGCTATTGTACCGGTTATTGTTGGTTCAGATGAGGTAGCTTTTGCAATGTGGAAAGCGCTTTTTGAAGCCGGTGTTTTCGTAAATACTTTTATTTCTCCGGGCGTTCCGCAAGGCAGACAAATGATGAGAACAAGTTATATGTCAACTCACGAAGACGAACATCTGGATTTCATCATCGAAACCTTTAAGAAAGTCGGTAAAGAATTCGGATTGATTTAAATGGTCATTAGTCATCTGTCAATGGTCATTTTGTATTACTAATGACTATTGACCAATGACTTTATTCAAATTACAGGAGTTTACATGAGTTCTTCCGTTGAAATTTCTTTGGTGCAGACTAAATCAGAGTTGATGCAATTTATAAAATGCCAATGGCAGTTTTATAAAAATGATCCGTATTGGGTTCCGCCTTTAATAATGGATAGGAAAAAACTTCTGAATAAAGAGAAGAATCCTTTTTTCAAACATGCGGAAGCTGATTTTTTTCTTGCTAAAAGAGATGGAAAAATCGTGGGACGAATTGCCGCAATCAAAAATGATCTGCACAATAAATACCACAACGATAAAGTCGGTTTCTTCGGATTCTTCGAATCAATTAACGATCAAGCGGTAGCTAACGCTTTATTCGATACCGTAAAAGCCTGGCTTGCAAAACGGGGATTAACTCACATGCGAGGTCCGGCTAATCCTTCTTCCAATGACGAATATGGAATGCTGATCGAAGGCTTCAATGATTCGCCACGATTATTAATGACGCACAATCCAAAATATTATTTGGACCTTTGCGATAATTATGGATTCTACAAAGCAAAAGACCTTCTTGCGTATAAACTTGAAAATAAAAAAGTCATCTCCTCGGAAAAACTTAAACGCGTTGCAGAGATCGCTCAAAAGAGATCCGGGATAAACATTACTTCTCTTAATATGAAAAATTTCAAATCGGAATTAGAGAAAGTCAAGACGGTTTACAACAAAGCCTGGGCGCCAAACTGGGGTTTTATTCCCATGACCGATGAAGAAATTGACGCAATGGCAAAAGATTTTAAGCCGTTGGTTGAACCTTCTTTGGTTTTGTTCGGCGAGATTAAAGGTGAAGTTGTCGGCTTTGCACTTGTTATGCTTGATTACAATCAGTTATTCAAAGAAATGAACGGACATCTTTTCCCCTTTAATTTTATAAAGTTGATGACAAAGAAGAAAGAAATTAAATGGGCAAGAGTAATTACACTTGGGATTATACCCGAATACCAAAAACGCGGTCTTGATGCTGTATTCTATATGGAATGTTTGAATCGGGCACACGCTCTCGGTGTTGATTTAGGTGAAGCAAGCTGGATTCTTGAAGATAACGAAATGATGAACCGCGGCGCGCAAGTAATGCAAGGCGAAGTCTATAAAAAATATCGAATCTATGAGATCGCAATTTAGATTCTTCTTCTTTTTACTTTTTCTCTTTTATACAGCTTCATCATTTTGTCAATACAACAAAAGTGATGAAGCTTTAGTAAAAACCACTTTCACAAGAACATTCGATAAAAAAATTATCTCTTCCTATCTTAATTCAAACGATGAACGAAAGGTAACCGCCGCTCTTCTTTCGATAAGTCATTCTGAAGACTCTTCATTCATTCCTCAAATCTGTTCTTTGGATTTTCAAAAATATTACGAAACAATTTGTTTTACGCTTGGGCAGTTTGGGGAACAAACTGGTTCCACTCAATATCTATGGCAGATGTTTGAGAAATATCAGGATAGTGAAAAACAAAAATCAATTTTGGAAACAATTGGGAAAACCGGGAATAAAAACGATTTACAAAAACTTCTTTCTTTATTTGAAGGGAAGAAAATCTTAAGTAACTGCGGATTTGCATTAGCGATTTATAATTTTTCTCTCCGCAAAATTTCCGATCCGGGAAGCATCTCTTTTCTAAATCAAATTTTAGCGCAGGGAAAAGACGGAAAAGAAGAAACTCTTTTTGCGATTTATAGAATCGGTACAACAGATTCTCTCATTCTCTCTTCAATTGAAAAAATTATTCGCGCGGAAATCAAAAAAGAAAATCCGTCGCAATTTTTAATTCAATATGGATTAGGAATTTTCCGCAAAGCAAAGTTTTTCCCGAATGATATTGAACTGCTTTTTAATCTAAGCACCAACAGCGATCCCGTCATTCGAATAGAAACCGCAAAGGTCGGAATTTATTTCCCCTTTACAAGTGAAACCAATTTTGATTTTCTTCTTCAATTGCTCCTGGATAAAAATCCAAATGTTGCAAGGCAAACGGCAATCTCATTCCGCGAACTCCCTTTTAATGAAAAGTTAAAAGGAAACGTAATGCAGTTTATTAAAAATCAACTGAAGAACAAAAATCTTACGGAGATGACGCGCGGTGAATTGTTTATTACTTTTATAAAACATTTACAAACGCTTGATACTCACGTTATAGAAGAATACGAACCGTTCATCGATAA
>JALNWB010000077.1 GCA_023231105.1 Ignavibacteriaceae bacterium
AATGCGGGTAATTACCACCGGACAAATAGGTGCTGCAAAGTTATTGGACTTCTACAAAAAAGGAGTGCCGATTAAATATGAAAAAGATAAGACCGTTAAGTTCACTTCACTCTTTGACTATGAAAATATTTGGAACAATGAATTTCTTATAAGCCGTCAAGTATCAAACAACGGTAACAATCCAATTAGAAATGACATCTTACTTTATGTAAATGGAATACCGATTGTAAGTATCGAACTGAAAGATCCGACAAATCCGGCGGAAAGCTGGGTGACGGCTTACAACCAGATTAATGATTATAAAAAATCTGTACCGGAACTCTATAAATATATTCAAATTGGAGTGGGTGCGAATAGTGAAGCACGCTACTTCCCTATTGTTGATTGGTCTGATGAAGTTAGAACTGAAGAATGGAAACATGACGAGCTCGGTTCAATAGATGCGGTAATAAAAATGTTAACCCCTTCAACGTTGCTTGACATTATCGGCAACTTTTTGTTCGTAAGAATTGAGAAGAGTGAAGCCACCAAAGTTCTCCCGCGCTACATGCAACTGCGTGCCGTTAATAAAATTGTTGATCGGGTAAAAGATAATTACTGCGGTAAGGATGATAAGAATAAGGGATTAATTTGGCATTGGCAAGGTTCCGGCAAAACATTTGAAATTATTAGCGCTGCTGAGAAATTAAAAGGGCTTTCCATTCTTGAAAATCCCACGATTTTTATTCTCTTAGACCGGGATGATCTTCAAACACAACTATCGGGTGAATACTATGCTTTGGATATAAAATCAACTCAAGTAATTGAAAACATTTACACTCTGAAAAAGATTATTGGCGCTGATTCGTTTAATGGTATGCGCGGAGTTTTTATTGTTCTTATGCAAAAATTCAGACCGGAAGAATTGAGCGGATTGATAGAAGAGCTTTCTAAAAGAACGAATTCAATATCTACAAGACGAAATGTCGTTTGTTTAATAGATGAAGGACATCGTTCGCAGCATGGATTGCTTGCCGCTCAAATGAAACAAATATTAAAGAGCGCCTTCTTCTTTGCCTTTACCGGTACTCCGATTGCAAGACTTGGTAAAAATACTTATTTAGATTTCAGTTATCCACCAAAAGAAAAACAGCTTGATAAATACTTTATTATTGAGTCTATAACAGATGGATTTACAAAACGAATTGTAAAGAAATCTCGCTTAGACGAGCTCCATCTCAGTAAAGAAGCTTTGGAGGAATTTTTCGATGCAATGGCAGAAGAAATTCCAGCAGAGAACCGCGAAGATCTAAAAGAAGATATAAGACAAAAACTTAACAGAATAAATGTTTTCCTTGAAGATCCAACTCGTATAAAAGCAATTGCGGAAGATATTGCAAAACATTTCAAGGAGAATGTTGAAGGACAATATAAAGCCATGATTGTTACGGCAAGCAGAAAGGCTTGCGCTATATATAAAGAAGCTCTTGATCAGTTCTTACCTCCAAGTTATTCAGAAGTTATAATGACTTACGATCCAAAGAAGGATGCTCAAGAGCCCGTGATTCAAAACTATATTCAAGGAGTGATTAAAAAGAATCATGGGATGGATTATGAACAGATTAGAAAACAAGCTATTGAGAATTACAAGGAGGAAGAATATCCCAAAATATTGATTGTAACGGATATGTTGTTAACCGGTTTTGATGCACCGATTCTGCAAACAATGTATTTGGATAAGCTTATGAAGGACCAGCGCTTGCTTCAAGCAATAGCGCGAACCAATCGTCCTTACAAAGAAAAAGAAGCGGGGTTAATTATTGATTATGTTGGTCTTTTTGACCGGATAGAAAAGGCTTTTGCAATTTATGAAAAAGATGACATAGCAAGCGCGGTTTTGAACACAGCCGCTCTTATTACCGAATTTACTGAAACCATAGATAAATTAATCAGTCTATTTGTTGGAGTTGACCGGGATTATAAAATAACGACGCTGCAAAGAACAATCGAAATAATTACTTCGGACAAACTGATAGAAGAAAGTTTTGTTAAATATTCTAAACACTTGAAAAAGCTTTATGAGTTTCTTGGTTCGAGTGAGGAAAAACTTTTGCATCTTGAAGCGTATAAATGGCTTACGGCTATTTATGTTTATTATATCAAGGTTGTAATAAGGGATGAAGATTATCAGCAACTACTAAAGAAATATTTTAAGAAAACCTTACAACTGATACATAGCCAGACGGAAGTAAAAGAACTCATCGAATCTCCAACCTTTACTGTAATTGATGAAGCATTCATTAAAGGAATTTCTGATAAGGGAAAAGACAAAAAAGCGCAAACATCTAATTTAGTTTTTGCATTAAATAAATTTGTGCTCGTAGATCAACATAAAAATCCAATCTATGAATCGTTGATTGACCGGGTTGATAAACTCGTAAAGGAATGGAAGGAACGGATTAAAAATCTGCAGGATACTTCACCTCAAAGTATGGAAGCTGAATCTTTAGCTGTTGAAATCTTAGAGGTTCAGAGCAAGCAGAAACAATTGGGTCTTAGCGATTATCAAATGGCAATATGGCTTTCAATGAAAACAAGCCTTGGATTTGATTCCGATGAGTCTGTGCTTTCGGAGCTTAAAAAGTTATTTGATGAACTAAAGCCGGCGATGATTCCCGGTTGGTCACATAATATTGAGATGAAAAAGATTGTGGAGACAAAGCTGAGAGAATTCTTATTTGTAAACGTGAGACCGAAGTATCCGATGCCGTTAGAAAAGATTAATTCGATTCATAAAGACATAAGTGATAAAATGGTGCATTATGGAAGTTGAGCACAGGAATATTAAATATCCCAGAATTGAATATCGGACGGGAATTAGGAAACTCATCTTACCATTTGGAGCTAATCCCGCAGATATAACCAATAAATATGAAAAATGGATTTCCGCCAAAGAAAGTTTCATTAAAACTACTTCAGAAGCAGCAACGCAGTTACACACAGATGAAATGCAGTTAAATGAACTGGTCAAACTCATTAATAACCAAGTTATAGCACATTCAAAGGAACTTGGTGTTGTTGTAAAAAGAGTTCAATTCAGAAAGTTGTTCTCCAAATGGGGAAGTTGTAGTGTCAATGGAAATTTATGTTTTAATAGCTTATTACGTTATATCCCTAAACGTATAATTAAATATGTTGTTTATCATGAGATGATCCACTTGATAGAACGGAAGCACAATTACAAATTCTGGCAGATGATCGAAGAAAAATATCCGGCACACTCAAAGTACGAAGAAGAATTATTTGGTTATTGGTTTTTAATAAATAAAGAGAGAGGTAAAAAATGAAAAGTACTAATGCAGAAACTAAAATTACTTGTCCTCATTGTGGAAAGTCAATTGAATTAACTCAAGCATTGATTAGACAACTCGAAGAGAAGTATGGACAAGATACTATAATGCTTCAAGTGGAAAAGGAATTTAAAGTTAATTAAATAAGGGGAAAAATCAGTTGGCATGATTAACCTCCAAGCGATGCTTTTTAGCCAAATCATACTTGATCTTCCTGTCCGAAAGTTTTTCATTGATGCGGTTCATTAAAAAATCTTCGGGCGTTAAATAAAACAATGAACTATGAAGTCTTTTCGTATTGTAGGTGACAATATAAGCAGCAATTTGCTTTCTTGCATCCTCAAGATTAACCAACGAACTTTTTTGTAAGCACTCTTCATGAATGGTACGATGATACCGTTCAACTTTGCCATTGCTCTGAGGATATGCAATCGAAGTTCTGATATGCTGAAGCCCAACATACTTTAAGTACTCTGCAAAATCCTTAGAGATGTATTGAGAGCCGTTGTCAGTAATGAGCCTTGGTTTAACACCGGGATATTTTTCTAAAGCTCTCTGGACGGTAATCTCTACATCAAACTCTTGCATGTTTTGTCTTAGCTCATGATGAACTATGTAACGGGAATAGCCATCAATAACGGAAATCAGAAAAAGGAATGAACCTTTAAAGTTGACATACTTGATATCGGTATGCCAGTGAACGTGAGGTTTAGCAGGCTGATCAAATCCATGTCCTTTTGAATTAGTCTTTACTTTATTCCAATGATTCAATAATCCGGCAGCTTTAAGGATTCGATAAGTAGAAGAAGGACTAACAGCTACAATATTATCATCAAGCATCATATAGGTTAACCGTCTGTATCCTTCGCCGGAATGAGATTTGGCATACTTAACAATAGCTTCTCTTTCGGAACAAAGCAGCCAATTTTCTTTAGGGATATGAGCGTTATGATTATTCTGCAGTCCTTTTCTGTCAATCCATGAATAAAATTTACCGCTATTGATGTCAATAAGACAAAGCAGTTGTTTAACAGAATAATTGGTTTTGTCGGAAACAAAAGCAACAAACTCAACCACTTGATCGCGAATATCAGGTTCAACCCAAAGCATCTTTAGATCTCCCCATCGATGTTTTTTTTTATTTGAATCGTTTCGTTAATGAGATAAGCGATCGCTTCTTCCCGTTTTCTGAGTTTATCTTCGAGTTGAACAATCTTCTTTTCAGAGTTAGAGTTGTTATGAGTCCCGTCAGCGGATTTATTGGTAAAGATATCGGCAGCTGATTCAAAGAGCTTCTTTTTCCAGTTATAGATATCGTTGGGGCGAACACCATATTTTTCAGCAAGTTGGCTAACGGGGACATTATTTTCAAGTAATTCCCTTAAGATGAGTACTTTTTGTTCCGGGTTGTAATGTTTTCGTTCTTTCATTTTTGGAATCTCCTTTTTTACCTTAGGTAAATTTATGAAATTCCTTTTCCACTTGAAGCATTATAGTAGGGACATTCAACTATCATCTCTTCAACTTCTCTTTGTGTGAATTTGAGACAATAATCGTCGAGCATATAATCTCTCCGCCGCGGAGAATACTTTTTATACGACTCCACCCCATCTTTGTTTATTATAAGTGAGTGGTTGTTTTCCATTGTGTAATGATGATAATCGCCTTCACCAAGAGCAAAACCTCTTACCGTTAATGTCTTCAATCCCAAGGCTTCGCGCATGATCTCACGTTCAGAGCAGAAGTAGAGTATCTCATACTTTACATCGAAGTACAACTCTAATGGATTATCTTTCTTTACAAGAATGAGCGTATCGGGATTGTATTTATCAAGCACAGCAAAAGAGAAGCTTCCTTCGAGCTTGTCAAAGACACGTTTGATCTTATCTCCTTTACTTTTTGCAGAGAGAACGGCAAGGATTGCTTCAGAATCAACTTCTGCATCCCGTTTGTTCTTCCCGAAGATTTCTCTATCGTTGTGGATCATTCCGTTGTTTACGATGCAGAGTCCCTCTTTGTTAAACAGTGGGTGGTTGTTCGCGTTGTTCTTTTCAGTCCCTTGGGTTTTCATACGGGTGTGAAAGATCATTGCTTTAGGAAATGCCAATTTCTCCCACTCATCTGATTTTACAAGCTCAGTAGAACGGAGAGCTGCTTTGTGAACGATGAGGTTCTGATCGCTTATAAATGCAAAACCCGAAGCGTCTCTGCCTCGGGATTCGAGTAAAATGAACATGGTTGTTATTTTTTCTTTGTCGGGTAACGTATTGCCAAAGCAATAGTATCCCATAATACCGCACATAATATTTTCTCCTTGATTATCTTTATAAATAAGTGTAAACTTGTGTAAGTAGATGTGTAACAATTCGGAGGCAGTATGCCAACAAACCTTGCGTTAGATGATAAGTTAATTGATGAAGCGCTGAAAATCGGAAGGCACAAAACAAAACGGGAGACCGTTAATGCCGCTTTACGTGAATATATTCTCTCAAGGAAACAGCAAAAAGTAAAAGAGTTGTTCGGAACCATTGAGTATGACTCTTCTTACAATTATAAAAAACAGCGTTCCGTGAAATGAGATATTTAGTTGATACAAGCATCTGGTCACTCGTTCTAAGAAGAGATGAAAAACATAACGAACAGTTAGTCCATCTTCTTTCTGAGCTAATTGATAAGAAACAAGTAGTGCTTTGCGGTCTGGTAAGACAAGAACTTCTGTCGGGAATAAAACAACCGGATCAGTTCAGACAATTAAAATTGCGGCTGAGGCATTTTAAAGATATACCGGTTACAACTGATGATTATGAACTTGCCGCCGAGTTCTTTAATCAGTGCCGTGCTAAAGGAGTTCAAGCTTCAAACATTGATTTCTTTCTTTGTAGTTTAGCGGTGAACAATGATTTAGTCCTCTTGTCTGCGGATCAAGACTTCCTCCGAATTGAAAAACACATCAAAGTTAAAGTTCACTTTGTTAAGGTGTAGTATTGCATTAAGCAGCTACTCTTTGAACACATGAAATGCTCTTTATGAGTCTGAGTAATTCAGCAAAGTTATTTTGCCGAATGGAATAGCTGACACCAATTCGGTTACAACCAATACCTTCTGTTACTTTCCAGTCAAGTCCGTTTAAGAGAATAAACTCTTTCACGTGATCGATGAGATTACTACTGACATAGAGTTGATATTCTTCACGGTCTTGCAATCCAAAGAGATAGATAGGTTGATCTACCAATCCAATCCTTTCTTTGATCCGAGAAAGGAGATAATCTTTTTGGTTGATCTTCAGTATACAGCGCTTCTTCTGCTTTCCAAGTAACCAGTTTCGTGAAAGTTCAATGATAAGCTTTCTGTCCGCTTCATCAACGTATGGATTGTCTGGACACTCGTCATCATTTTCTTCATCCCAGCAATTTGAGCAATGAGCGTTTCCCAGATCATCGAAGTAGGCGTTACTTCTTCTAACTACTTCGTCACAGTGATCACAGTGAGTAAATATCTCACCGAAGCAATCATCACAATAGGTTTCTTCTTCAGCCCATCTGACCTCTCCTTCAACGATCTTTTCATTACAGCATGAACAATAGATTATACTCATTGTACCCCCCAATTCGGTAAAATGTTCTCGTTCCAGTTAAGAACTTTATCGAGCAGCATGTCAAGTTCCTTTAGTCCTTCTCTACAATCATCGGGTATAGTGATGAGGTGGTTCTTCAAGTTCTTCAGAAATGTACTTGAATGTTGTCTTGCCTTTATCTGCTCAAAGTCTAGGTGATCTTCTGTTGCACCAATAACCGCAAGTTTAGCAAGAGTAAAAGTAACTAATGTTGTAGAGGGGCAGAGTAGCCAGCTTCCGGGAGTACGATATTCAAAGCCATAGTGTTTTGTGCGGATAGCTTTTCTCTTTCCATATCCGCTTCTCTCTCTTCTTTGTCTCTGCTGTTTATCGTCAATGCAATTACTGAGCGAGTAAAGAACGGTATCAAGTGAATTAACGATCTCCGGGTTTGGAGCAATAGCAAAGTGAAGATGTCCTCCAATTGGATGATCATCAACATAATGACCGGCATAGAACTCAAGCTGAGGAGCTTTCTCATGACCATACTCAATGATGGTTTTAAGTTTAGCAGTAAGGTCAATGGGGCTTTCGGAATAACCCGGACGGTATTCAGCAATGGATTCACATCCGTCGAGTCCGAAGGAAGAGTTTGATTTAAAGTAATTGTGAGCGGGAACGTAGCGTCCTTCTCTGCGGCAAAGCAGTTCGGGATCGCAGCCGATTGTAAAAGACATGGGCGTCTCCTTTTTGTTTGTGATTTGTTATTTGTGTTTTGTTTATAGGTGGGCGCCCAAAAGTTTAGTTCTAAGAGTAAATGGAATTTTGTTTCTGTTTTGAAGAATACTATTTAAATATTTTGTCTGTCAATAAAAGAACGTTGCTTTCGAATATTTGTATTGATATGAATCAGCAAATACTGAACTTACCAAGAAGTTTAAATAATGATTTTTAAGTAAATGTTTCTATCTATTAGAATATGATTTGTCCTCGTGTTTGGACGGGATTGTAATAATTTAAATTAGGATTTATTTAAAAAGGGAAATGGACAGAATGAATCTCAAGGAGTAGTATGTATTTTTTAGAAGAAAGAAAGAGCTTGTTTTCAAGAAGAAGATGGACCAAATATGAGCTTAAATTTGATTAAAAATTGAATGGCCCTTGCAGTAGTTTTGCAGTAGTTTACAAGATAATTGGAGTGAATTTGACAACATTTAAGTCGTTTTGCCAAAATGTCAAATATCTTTAAAATAAAAAAGTGCGAATTCTTTCGAATTACGCACTTCTTGAGCCACCTAAGCGACTCGAACGCTCGACCTGCTCATTACGAGTGAGCTGCTCTACCAACTGAGCTAAGGTGGCAGGGAATGCACAATGGAAAATAGTTGAATGTTAATCATCCATTTTACATTATGCAGTAAAAAACTATCTTACTCTTTTTTTATGACGATTCTTTCTAAGTCTCTTTTTTCTTTTATGGGTGGACATTTTGTGTCCTTTTCTTTTTCTACCGCAAGGCATTGATTAGCTCCTGTTTAATTTAATGTGATGTTAATAATTGTTTTGCTTTTTTTCCAACTTCAGAATTTGGATCTATATCAACGGCTTTTTGAAGCCATTCTTTTGATTTTTCAATATTTCCTTTTGCTAAATTAACAATTCCTAAATTCATATGCGCAATTTGGTGCGTCGGGTTTATTTTTATTGCTTTTTCCATTAAAGGAATTGCTTCGTCATATTTCTGCAGATCGAAATAACAGACGCCCATATCAACCAAAACATCCGCATTGTTTGGGAATTTTTCCAAATACTTTTTATAGAGTGTTATTGCTTCAGGTTTAAAACCGGAATCATTTCTCAAATGAGCTAATTGAAGCGTTAAATCAAAATTATTTGGTTCGGCTTTTAGTTGTGCATCTAATTGATTGATCCTGTCAAGATTAGCCAAATCAATTCCGGAGTTTTGTTGCCGGTTAGCAGCAGGGAAATTTTCTACAGAAGATATTTTTGGTTCATCAAAAGCACCCGAAAAATACAAAATAATAAGAGCAAATACGAGTATCCCGGAAAAAACTATTGCAATTTTTTTAGTATTAAAATCTTGCGAATTTTTTATTTCAACCTTTTTAAGTAAAGGTTCATGTTTTGGTTTCTTGTTTTTAGTCTGCTGTTTTTTCTTATTAAAATGTTCTTCATTTTTTTTAGGAGGAACAATTTCGGAGACTTGTTTATGGACTTTATGAAATTCTATTTTTTCATTCCCCATTTTAGCTCCACACGATGAACAAAAACTCAACCCGGGTTCATTTTCTTCACCGCAATATTTGCAGGTAACATACTCAATGCCGGATTCGACCGGTTCTTCATTCTTTTTAATTTCTTCTATCGCATTTCCACAGTTTGGGCAAAATTTATATTTTTCTTCTATACTAGCTTTACAAATTGGACAGATAAGCATTTTTATATCGTTTCCTTTTGAGCCATTCCTTTACTAACAGCAGTTTTAAAATCTTTTGAAAATTTGAAAACGGGAACATAATGTTCAGGAACGTTAACCTTTTCACCGGTTTTTGGATTTCTTGCCAAACGAGCCGATTTCTTTCTTACTTTGAATGTACCGAATCCTCTAATTTCAATTCCCTTACCGGCTTTTAACGATTCAATTACGCTGTTAAAAAAACCTTCAATAACGGCTTCTGTCTCTAATTTTGTTAATCCGGTTCCGGTCGCTACAATATCAACTAAGTCAGCTTTTGTCATAACATTTCCCTTTTAGAAAAAAAATCTTTCTAAGTATTTATAAATGAACAAGTTAAATTAATGAATTTGGAAAAGAAAAACAAAAAATTTTCATTAAACCGGTAAATCAATCAATCTGTTTTTTGTTTGTCTCGAATTGAGATGACTTCTCAAAAAAATCATTCATTTCCTCTTAAAAGGAGCGAAATAAGCGTGATTTCAATTGGCACATCAATTGGATAAGTAAGTAAAAACAAAATTAGAGAAAATCATGGAACTTATACCTATTATCAAATTAGCACTAGTCATCTTTGCAACAGTTGTTTTCTTTATTATTCTTATTTCGTATATGATTTACAAGGCGAAAGAGAAAATGCAAACACAACCGGGAAACCAAAAGAACAATAAAGAAAATATTGGCAAAAGACAAGCAGCGTCTATAAAAAACGAAAGTGCTTTTATCAAAAATAATTATTCTGCTCATGCGAATAAAGAACAAATGTATTTTGTCCCGCAAAGAGAAGTTAAGCGTGTTCCGGTTTTAGTTCAGTCTCAACCACGATCAAGAGAAAGATTTAAAGTCGTTAATGAACAGCAGTTAAATTATAAGATTTATGAAACAAGATCAGATAAACCAAGAGCATTTTATCATCCGAATAGTGAAAGTGTAAAATCATTTACTTTTCGCGCTCCTAAGGGAAATATTTTAGACAGCTACTCACTCCCCAACGAACCTTTACGTAAACTTGCATTAAAATAATTGACTTTAAAGTTCGTAAATTAAAGCCACGTTTAAGCGTGGCTTTTTTATTTTTAAATTTAGGAGAAAAATGAAATCCTTTGAATTACAACTAAAACCATTTGTTGTTCCAACCACAGATGGAAAATTAATTGAAGAGCATTTTGGGACGGCGAGCATTTTTTGCGGAGATTTTAGTCTTGCGCATATGATTGCTCCTCCCGGATGGAGTGAACCTTTTCAAACTCCGGAATTTGATGAAGTTACATTTGTTTTCTCCGGAAAGAAAAAAATTGAAGTAGGAAACGAAACAATAATTTTAGAAAAGAATCAGTCAATTTGTATTAGAAAAGGATCAAGTGTGAGATATTCAAATCCTTTTCAAGAATCCTGCGAATATGTTTCCGTCTGTATTCCCGCTTTTACAATGGATAGAGTAAAACGGAAAGAATAAAAACATTTAAGCTTTTGGTAACCGTTCCAGGTAAGAGCTATTACTTAATACTGCAAATGTTTCAGTCTTTCTTAGTTCGTCAAGAGATAAACAATTCATGTAACTCATTGCGCTTCTAAGTCCGTCGGAGATACTGTTTATAACATTCCGTACAGTCCCTTTATAACCTACCATCGTTTCTTCGCCTTCAATAAATTCGTTTTTCATCTTCACACCAAAGGAAGCTGAGCCGCGATACTTTTTCCAAAGCTGACCGTTATATTTTATAACTTCACCGGGAGTTTCCCTGGTTCCGGCAAGCATTCTGCCAAGCATAGCAACGTCCGCACCAAGTGATAAAGCTTTAGCAACGTCCCCGGCACTTTTTATTCCGCCGTCTGCAATAATTTTTATTTTCAGATTTTCTTTCGCACGAGTGAAAAGAACATCTAATATAGAAGAAACCTGTCCAATCCCGATTCCGGTCTGAATTGAAGTTGAGCAAACGCTTCCGCTGCCGATACCAACCCGGACTGCATCCGCTCCTGCATCTTCTAACTGTTTTAAAGTTGCACCATTGGCAACATTTCCGACAATCAGTTTTAGATTAAAATGCTTTTTAACTTCTTTGGTTTTATTGATAACTTCTTTATTACTCGCATTGGCAGTATCGAGACAAAGAATAAATTTCCGTGCAGCTAATTTTTCTATCACCGCTAATTCTGTATTTAAGCCAATCGATACGCTCTTAATTTTTTCAGTTCCACTTTCCGAAGCAAGAATATTTTCTAAAGAAGAATCGAACCGGTTGAGAATTCCAAGGCATCCGGAATTTGTTAATTCAGCCGCCATTTCCAACCCGGTGACAGTATCCATAGGGCTTGATAAAACCGGAAGGCTCAGTTTGGCTTCTAAAAAATCACAAGTGGTTGCCGGTTCATTCCGTGATTTCACACGGGAAATTTCCGTTGGAACAAGGCTTATATCATCATAGGTTAATGATTGATAAAATTCGTTCAAATCTTTTTTAGAATATATTTTCATTTTTTCCTCGTTTAATTAATGAGTTTTTCTATTTCATCAAGAATAAAAGACATTTTAGTAATTGTAGCAGTTACCGGTTCCGATGAGGTCATATCAACGCCTGCATCTTTTAAAATATCGAGCGAATAACTTGAACTTCCGCTATTAAGAAATCGCAAATACTTTTTAACCGCGCCTTCCCCTTCTCTTCTAACTTTTTGCACAAGCAATTCGGAAGCCGCAAATCCGGTTGCATATTGATAGACGTAAAAGTTATAATAGAAATGAGGGATGCGCGCCCAGGTATATTCTTCTTCAAGATCAACCGACATTTCACTTCCCCAATATTTTTGATAGAGTTTTTTATACAAGTTACGGAACTCAACTGAAGTTAAAGAATTTCCTTCTTCAACTAATTTATAAATTTCAGTTTCATATTCTGCAAACATTGTTTGGCGGTAGAATGTTGTAGTCACATTGTTCAAATACTTTTCGTACAAAAATAATTTTTCTTCTTTGCTATCACTTCTTTCTAAAAGATACTCAAGTAAAAGCGATTCATTAAAAGTTGAAGCAACTTCCGCAAGAAAGATTGAATAATTTGCATATACGTAAGGCTGCGAAGTTCCCGTATAGTAGGAATGCATGTTGTGCCCCATTTCGTGTGCAAGAGTAAAAACATCGTTCAACAAATTATTCCAATTTAAAAGAACATACGGATGCACACCAAAGGTTGTACCGGAAGAATAGGCTCCGCTGCGTTTGAAACGGGTTTCGAAAACATCAATCCATCTTTGCGAGAATGCTTTTTCCAAAACATCCAAATAATTTTTACCAAGCGGTTGAAGTGCCTTTTTAACTATTTGTAAAGCTTCATCATACGAATATTTCTTTTCTTCATAAGGGAAAATATTTACGTAAGTATCAAATGGATGAAGTTTATCAACGTTAAGGATTTTTTTCTTGAGCGCTGTCCATCGGTGCATCGGTTCAAAGTTTTGATTAACCGCATCGACTAAATTATCATAAACCTTTACGGAAATATTATTTCTAAATAAAGAAGCTTCTCTTGCGGAATTAAATTTTTTCACTTGAGCCGTAAAAACATTCCCTTTTATATTCCCCATAAGAAGCGAAGAGAACGTATTTGCGTATTGAATGAACGGTTTATAATAAGCCCGGTAAGCTTCCTCGCGAAAAGTCCTGTTACCGGAATATAATGCTGAATAAAATCTTCCGTGCGAAATTTCAATCTCATTTCCGCTGCCGTCATCAATTTTGGGGAACTGAAGATCAGCATCTGTAAAAAGTGAGAATGTATTATATGGAATGTTTGTTAATTCTGTGGTTAGCGCGATTATTTTTTCTTCACCAGATGATAACGTGTGTGGTTTTTCCCGGAAGAGGTCATCAAAGAAATGGCTGTACTTTTTTAATCCGTCAATTTCTTTACACCACTTTTCAACTATTTCTTTTTCGAGTTTTAAAATCTCCGGTTTGAAAAACGAAGTGACGGATGAAAAATTTGTAATTAATGTTTTAACTCTGCTGTCCATCGATTGATATTTAGTAAGATTCATATCGGAATCTTTAGAAAGCATAGCGTAAAGATGAAGCTGCTCCAAAATAATTCCGATTTCTTCTTCCGCTTTCAGATAGCGGATAATCTTTTCAGCATCTTCGATTAAAGTTCCTTCGAAATTTTTAAGGCCGGGAATTTTCTCTTCAACTAAATGAAAAGCCGCTTCCCATTTTTCGTCAGATTTATAAATATCGCATAAATTCCATCTATATTTAGCTTCAATTTCGTCCCTTAAAGGTAAAGAAGTCGGTACTGCCATAGAAAAATCACTTTAAATAATAAATAAAAACGCTACAAATATACGAACTTGGAGCAATTCACGTAATATTCTTCCAAAACAGGCAATCAATTAAATCTTAGTTTCAAATTTTTTTGCTTTTTTTGCCCTTATAGAGTAACTTTGAACTCTTAATTAATTCACTAATCAAACTAATTAGTTAGTACCCGATATGAAAGCACTGAGATTTAGGTTTATCATCATTATTGCAGCAATTGCAATCAGCGTTTATTTGCTTTATCCTACATACAAGGATTATCAAAACACGAATCGAATTTCGCAAGCAGTAAAAAATAAACGTGAACTTACAAAGAAAGTTAATCCCGGAATTACTGCGGATCAACTTGACAAAATACTTCAGAATACTTCCGATAGTATAAAAGCTGCCGATCCATCCATTCGCGAAGCAAGATTGAAGCGAATCAAATTGGGCTTGGATTTACAAGGCGGAATGCGTGTTGTGCTTGAAGTAAATACTGTAAAATTATTAGAAAAATTAGCAAATAATCCTGATGACACTTTCCGGAATATACTTGAGTCCGCCGGCAAAGAAGCTTCTTTGTCAAATGAATCGGTTGTCAATATAATCGGTAGAAAGTTTCAAGAAAAAGGAATTCGTCTTAGCCGTTATTTCGGAACGATCCGTCAAGAAGATTCCGATATTTTAAAAGATTTGAAAAAACAGACCGAAGAAGCCGTCACCCGTGCAAAAGAAATTATTAGAAACAGAGTTGACCAGTATGGTGTTTCGGAACCGAGTATTCAACTGCAAGGTGATAGAAGAATTATTGTTGAATTACCGGGCGTTGCCAAAGAAGAAGAAGCCAGACAGTTATTGCAAGGTACCGCTTTACTCGAATTCAAACTCCTTAAAGAACCTGCTTTTACCGTTAACGTTATGGAACAAGTTGACAAAGTATTAGCCGGTAAAAGTACAGAAGATTCTTCTTCAACAGATTCTACAAAAAATGTTAAGAGTGAAAAGAAAGATTCAACTCTTGCCAAAAATGATACTACAAAAAACAAAAAATTATCTCCAGAAGAATTCGCAAAAGAACATCCTTTCTTTTCTGTTGCGTTAATAAATCCTCAGAGTCAATCCGCGGATGCTTATGTAAAAGCCGATCAAAAAGAAAAACTTTTACGGATGCTTGCTAAACCTGAAGTACAAAACATTCTGAACGCAAGTAATGCAGATTTTGTTTTAAGCGCAAAACCGGTTACTTACCAAGAAGGACAGGGAGTTTTTGTTCTTTATCTTGTAAATAAAACTGCAGAACTTACCGGTAGCGTTGTAACTAATGCACATTCAAACATTGATCCTTCAACTTCTACACCGGAAGTTAATATGGAGATGAATTCTGAAGGGGCAACGGAATGGGCAAGAATTACAGGCGCTAACATCAACAAAAGATGTGCTATTATTCTTGATAATGTAGTCTATTCCGCACCGGTTATTAATGAAAAAATTCCCGGAGGAAGATCAAAAATTAGTGGAAGCACTGATTTAGCAGAAGCAAAATTATTAGAAATCGTTTTGAAAGCGGGTGCTCTTCCTGCGCCGGTAGATATTATGGAAGAAAGGTCCGTTGGACCTTCACTTGGTCAAGATTCAATTTCACAAGGATTTAATTCAATAATATTCGGTTATTTACTTGTTGGAATTTTTATGGTAGTTTATTATCACAGAGCCGGAACAGCTTCAACAATTGCTTTATCACTTGTAATCTTGTTCATACTCTCAGTACTTGCCTATTTCAAAGCTACGTTGACATTACCCGGTATTGCAGGTATTGTATTGACTATAGGTATGGCGGTAGATTCCAATGTGTTAATCATTGAAAGAATACGAGAAGAAATTGCTACAGGAAAAACGATGAAAGCTTCAATTGATAGCGGATTTTCAAAAGCACTTGCTGCAATCGTGGATTCAAACATTACTACTTTAATTACTGCTATTATTCTTTATCAATTTGGAACCGGTCCGGTGCAGGGTTTTGCACTTACTTTAATGATTGGTATTGCAACTAGTATGTTTGGAGCGTTGGTTATTACACGAGTAATTCTCGATTTCTTATTAAATAAAGGTTACAAAATAACTCTTGGCTAATTTTCAAAATGACTTTTAGGAGCAAAAATAAATGCAGCTATTTCATAATTTAAATGTAGATTTTATGGGGAAGAGAAAGTTTTTTTATGTGCTTTCTGCTTCCATCTTTTTATTAGGCATGTTCAACATTGCTATCCGTGGTCTTAAATTGGGTATCGATTTCAAAGGCGGAACGGAAATCATTGTGAAATTTGATCAACCGATTAAAATTGCAGACCTCCGCACAGACTTCCAGTCAACCGGTTTGGGAGAAGTTGAAATAAAAACTTTTGGCGATAATGCCGGTGCTTTAATTAGAACAGAATTACAGGTGCTGCCTCAAAATCTTTTCCCAAAGATTCAGAAACAAATTGAAGATGATATCAATTCTTCGTTTCCTGCCGTTGCAGGAGTTTATACTTCGGAAAAAACTCCTAACACATTAACTTATACATTTAATAATCCTGATACGGCATCAGCAATTGCAAATAAACTTTTCCTTGACGGATTTCAATCCGGAAAAGTATCAGAAGAGGTTACCAATACTCAGGTTGTAGTTCAAGTTGGTATTTCAGATTGGGTAAAAGAAAGTTTAAAGAATAAGTTAAAAGGGAATCCATTCCAGGTCTTACGTGAAGAAAGAGTTGGACCAAAAGTAGGAAATGAATTAAAGAGAGATACAATGGTTGCAATTGTTCTTTCGTTAATTGGAATCTTAATTTATTTAGCATTCCGCTACAAATTTGTTTTCGCGTTCGGAGCAGTATTAGCTCTTTTCCACGACGTACTTATAACTTTAGGATTATATGCAGTTCTTTATAATGTTATCCCGGGATTAAATTTAGAAGTGAATTTGACCGTTGTGGCAGCGTTTTTAACTCTTATCGGATATTCAATTAACGATACGGTTATTGTTTTCGATAGAGTTCGTGAAACGTTAAAAATCCATAAGACAGAGCCACTCGAAACCTTGATGAATTTAGCCATAAACAAAACGATGAGCCGTACGATTATCACCGGCGGAACAACTTTGATGAGTGTTTTTGTTCTGCTGCTCCTTGGAGGTGATGTGCTTCGCGCTTTTGCATTCACTATGTTTTTCGGAATTATCATCGGAACATATTCTTCCGTTTTCGTTGCAAGTGCAATAGTTGTAGATTATGCGAAAAAGTATAACAAAAAAGTTGAATTTTAGGTCCTGTTATTTCACAATAAAAAAGCCGGACTTGTTCCGGCTTTTTTATTTTAAATTGATAGAAATAATTTCATGTCACACGAATTGTAATCATTGTTATATCATCCGACTGCGGTTCTCCCGCAACAAATTCATCAATGCTTCTTTTAATTTCACTTAGAATGTCGTCCGATGAAGAAAACATTTTTTGTGTGAGAATATTTTCTAACTTTTGATCGGAAAATTCTTCATCATTTATATTTTTCGCTTCAGTAACGCCGTCTGTAAACATAACAAGGATATCATCTTTCTCAAGCTGAATAGTTTCACTTTCATACGGCATAAATGATTTCATTACTCCAAGCAGCATTCCGCCTTTATCAAGATAAATAATTTTTTTATCTCGAATTAATAATGGCGGATTATGCCCAGCATTCACATAGGTAATTTCTTTTTTCTGATCATCAAGCAAGAGCCAAAAGAATGTTATAAATCTCCCATCGGTGGTATTTTCGGAAACAAGATCATTAATAATGCTTGTTGATGCGGCAATATCATATCCTTGTTTGGTGATCGATTTTAAAAAGGCTTGCAGATTTGCCATAAGCAGCGAAGCCGGCACACCCTTGCCGGAAACATCTCCAATCCCAATAAAATAGCGCCCGTCTTCAGCTTTAATAATATCGTAATAATCCCCGCCAACTTGTTTCGAAGAAATACTGACGGCAGAAATTTGGAAATTAGTTAATTGCGGAATTTCTTTCGGAAGAAGATTTCTTTGGATACCTTTTGCAATTTCTAATTCTTCTTCAAGTTTTTGTTTTTCTAAAGCTTCCTGGAAAAGTCTTTTATTTTCAAGCGAAATAATTGCCAGCGTTCCGACAGAATTA
>JALNWB010000078.1 GCA_023231105.1 Ignavibacteriaceae bacterium
AACGTAAAAATTTACGAATCTTAACAGATGTAAAAAAAATTTCACATGTTATTTGTTATTTTTCGGGCAACAATTGTGTCGTTTATGAACAGTTGTTAGTTTTAGATCAAACATGGAAAGATAATTGAAAACTTTAAGGTTATTACCGATCATATTTTCCCTCACGTTTTTTCATCTTTTTGCTCAAAATGAGGCAAGGGTGGATAAATGGATTGATGAGTTTACCGCAACCGAAGTAGATTCTCAAAAAGCGCTTTTTCCAAAATTAATTTTACCCCTTCTTCAATGCGATACCTCTTTTCAAAGAAAAGAACTTGAAAAAGTTGTTCAAATAACTTCCAACTATACCTCCCGCAATGGGGCGGAAGTTGCAGGTTATGCTCTTCTTTATTTGGCATTTAACGGCTCACCGGATAAGAAATTGGCAATTCTAAAAAAGGCTTACCGGATAGCCGATGAGTATGACTTGTATTTGCTTATGGGAAGTCTAAAAGCAAACATGAGTGATGCATTCAAAGAAAAAAACAATTATGATTCCGCAATGGTTTATTTGCTCCAGGCAAAAACTTTTATTGAAAAAGCTAAAGATAAATATGAACAAGCTGCTATAATTCACAGAATCGGGGATTTTTATTTCTACGCTAATCTTTTAGATAAAGCTGAAGCGAGTTATAAAGAAGTTATAGAACTTAAAGGTGATCCGGCTTCGTGGAAGACTTTCAGATATGTTGTTATAAATAATAATTTGGGGGAGATAGAGAATAAGAGAAATAATTTCAACAAAGCCGAAAAGTATTTCCAAAAATCTCTTAATCATATCCTTACTTATACCGGGGGCAAATTTTTAAGGGACGATTCGGTTAGAATTGCTTATACGTGTTTACAGTTGGCGATCACGAAATATCTCCAGAAGGATTACCCCTCCTCGGAATCGTTTTATGAAAAATCGCAGTTGTTATGCGAAAAAATCAAGTTGAATGAATATTTAATTAGTTTATACACATTAAAGGGGAATCTCTACTGTGCAAAAGCCAAATATGATTCGGCGCTCTATTATCTTGATAAAGCTTCAGCATTAGATACGGAAAATAGTTCAATGAACGTCTCAACGGAAATCTATCGGGCATACGCCGATGTTTATGAAAAAAAGAAAGATTATAAAAACGCATTTTTATGGCTGCAAAAGTTTGAGAGGTCTAATGATACCATAGCGCATAGAATTAATGCCGCCGCTTATCTTCAGATAAAAGCGGAAAAGGATAACGAAGCGAGTTTAGATAAGATTAAAAGCTTAGAAAGAGAAAAATATTTTTTGATCGGGATTGCGATGATTGTCTCTATGTCTTTTGCGGTAATATTGGTGATTTTAATCCGTTTGAGAAACGCCGATAAAAAACTCATTAGTAAAAACATCGAAGTAATGAAAATCGAAGGGCAGTATCACATTCATCCCGGCATTCATGAGGAAATTATAGATCGAAGTGATCAACCCTTGTCTCGCGATGCTGAGACGGATACAAATAAAGCGATAACTGAAGATAAAATCCCAAATATCCACTTCGTTCAATTGATTTCGCAATTAGAAAAAATTATGAGCGAAGAACAGCTATACTTAAATCCGGAAATTTCACTTGATGAGATTGCAACCAAATTGGAAAGTAACAGGACATATTTATCAAAAGCGATTAACCAGGTTTACAACACAAATTTTATTTCATATCTAAATGATCTCCGCATAAAAGATTCAATCAGAATTATTTCGCAAAAAGAATCGGCACGTTTTTCAATTGAAGGAATAGCGAAAGAAGTCGGGTTTAACAACCGGATAACTTTTATTTCTGCATTTAAGAAATATACCGGTGTAACTCCCTCGTTTTTTATGAAGAATCTGAATGTGAAATGAAAAATAGATTAGCGGCAATTTTGAATTTCTCACTCGTCGAATAGCGCTTCAATTCTTTTTTATCTGAGCAGTACCATCTTTTTTATCGCTGAAAAATTTGACGTTTGAGGTTATTAAAAATAAAACCAACAGAAGAATATCTCCTTGAGTCTAACGACTTAATCATGATATTTTTCGAAAAAATTAGAAATGCCTGGTAACAAATTATTTTATATAAAAATAAGATTTTGTTTGACTTTCGATTTGTAACTAATTAGATTTGTACAAGGTTATAATAGCATTCATTCAATTAACATTTCTTTCGAACTAGATTAGACTGTAAATATGATGAATATAGTTATTAAAAATTCCACCCTTTCTGAAATGCCTCAACTCTGTAAGCTCGCTGAAATTGATGGGCGTAATCCGGGATTAAATGATTCCGATCTCTTTTTCCAATTCGATCCGGAAGGATTTTTTATTGCCGTTAATCAAAACGAAATTGTCGGTTCAGTTTCCGCGGTAAGTTTTGGTAATGATTTCGGATTCATCGGCTTGCACTTTGTCCTTCCACAAGTTCAAAACACAATTGTTGGTGATAAACTTTTAGAAGTAGCGCTGGACAAATTAGGGGATAGAAACATCGGTATCAACTGCTCTGCTTCGCAAGTTGAATATTATTCCAATCACGGTTTTACCCCCTGTCACGAAATTTATACGTATGAAGGAATAGCAGATGGTTTAATGCCTGCGTTGGATGATATTGTTAGTCCGTTCAAGTATTCTTTCGATTCACTTGACGGTTTTGACAAGCAGTTTTTCCCTTATGACAGGAAGAAATTGTTAATGCTTTGGTGCAATCAACCGCAGAGTTTATTATTGGGAAAGTATAAGGATAATAAATATTGCGCTTATGGGGTCTATGCCCCTTCAGCAAACGGGTTTAAAATTTCTTCTCTTGTAGCCAATACTCCCCAAAACGCCGAACATTTACTTTCTTCATTACTTGGACATTTAGAAAAGGATTCTCACTACTTTATTGATCTCCCGAAGGGAAATGAAGACGCAATTCAATTAGCAGAAAAAATGAAGATGAAAAAAGTAAACGAAACAATAAGAATGTATTCTAAATCAGATCCGAATCTTTCTTTACAGAATATATACAGCTTTACTAACAACGAACTGGGTTAACTTAAACAAATATGTGAACCGAGTAAATAACTAATTATATAAATTTTTCAAAAGGAGTTTTTTATGGCAGCAGTAGAACCTTATTTAGGATCGGTCGATTTATGGCCAATGAATTGGGCGCCCCGCGATTGGGCTATTTGCAACGGTGCATTATTACCAATTGCACAATATAGTGCCCTTTTTGCATTATTGAGTACTACCTTTGGTGGAGATGGACGAACAACGTTCGGAATCCCGGATTTGAGAGGCAGAGTTCCGGTTGGTGCTGGAACTGGATCAGGTTTACCCACAATTAATTTTGGTGCAGTCTCGGGTTCACCAACAAACACACTAACTATGGATCAGTTACCGGCGCACACTCATACTCTTAATGCTAATACCAGTGCGACGGGACGAAATTTGCAGCCGTCCCCAACAAATAATTTCCCGGCACAAAACCAGGATGCCTCAGGAAACTATGCGGCTACAGCGGATACAACAATGAACCCCCAAGTGGTTGTTGCTGTCGGGAAAAATCTTCCGGTTAACAATATGCAGCCGTATCTAGGCCTGAACTATATTATTAGTCTTCAAGGAGTGTTTCCTACGAGAGATTAATTTATTAGGAGTAAGAATGACAATGTCGAATTCTAAAATAGTTTTTCTATTGTTTCATATAATCATTTTTGTCATAGGTATTAACCTATTTGGACAGGCTAAAGTAGTAGTTGCAGGTTCAGATGGTACTGGTACTAGTGGAACGATGAACGGAACTTATACATATTATGGGGACTCAAATAGTAGACCAGCATACTCATTTGGGAATTATCGGCTTCTTTATTCAAATTACGCTGGAATGGGTTTAGAATGGGAAATATATGATACTGGAAGTTCGCAAAACAAGTACTACAATTCTTCGACCAGTTCTACAGTTCCCACATCTGGCTGGGCTACGGATGTTGTAAACGGAAGTACTGCCCCAACGATATCATCAACTACTATATTCACAGATGGTTCTTCATACGTACCGCCAAATGGAATCCCCAATACTAATAACAATCCGATCGGGAGATTTCTTCTTACAGCATCTACAACCAATGCCGCACTTACAAGTGTGGCGGTAAACTTATCCGGATCACCTGCGAATGTAACTAACGTCAAACTTTGGAGTTCTACGGACAATTCTTTTAATGCTCTTGCTGATAATCAATTAAAATCTGTCTCTTTCAGTTCGTCGGTCACCTTTTCTAGCATTTCTTCGAGTATATCAACAAGTGGAACGTATTATTTTCTAACAGTTGATCTTTCTAGTAGTGCATCCGGAAGTGTTACTGCAACTATTTCGAATGAAAATTCTTTTTCATTTACTGGAAATTCTATGAATGGAACATTTACGAGTGCCCTATTATCATCGGCAACTGTGCCTTTGCCTGTCGAACTCACTTCTTTTACTGCTCAGCAAAGTGGAAACATGGTTACACTTAACTGGGCAACTGCCACTGAAGTGAAGAATTACGGATTCCAAGTAGAAAGGAAAAAGGAAAAAGTAGAAAGTGAATGGGAAGAAATTGGATTTTTGCAAGGGAATGGAAACAGTAATTCTCCCAAGTCATATTCTTTTGTTGATAAAACGGTTTCCGCTGGAAGATATTCCTATCGCTTAAAACAAATTGATTTCGACGGACAGTTTGAGTATTCCCCTGTTGTTGATGTTCAAGTTGATGTTCCTTCTGTATTTGCGTTAAAGCAGAACTATCCGAATCCTTTTAACCCGAATACGATAATCGGTTATCAACTTCCATCCGCGAGTCATGTAGCGTTAAAAATATATGATATTCTCGGTAACGAGGTAGCGGTTTTAGTTAACGGATTGCAAGCTGCGGGTGATTATGAACTCCTGTTTAACGGAGAAAAATTAAATAGTGGAATATATTTCTACAAGCTTCAAACAAGCGATGGTTTTACCGCAACTAAAAAACTAATGCTTGTTAAATAAAAAAGTAAAAACCTTCGAGATTCTAAAATGTTGTAACGTTTAACAATCCCGAAGGTTTTGAATTTATTCTAGATGCAAAAAGATTTTCTATCTAAGATGATTATTTCATTAGAACAAACTTTTTTGTAGTAACAAACTCTTTGCTTGAGTTTGGGAAAGGTGTTCCTTCCGATGAGGTGGCTTTCATTCGATAAAAATATACGCCGCTGGAGAGTTGTTTGTTGTTAGTTGTTTGTTGTGAGTTGAATAAAATATGATATTCTCCCGCTGCTTTTTCTTCATCCACTAATGTTGCAACTTCATTTCCTAAAACATCATATACTTTTAACGATACATGACTGCCGACTGCTAACTGCCAACTGATTACTGTGCTTGGATTAAAAGGATTTGGATAATTCTGTGATAGTGAAAAACTGGTAGGAATATTTTTGTTATAGTCTTCAACAGAAACCGGAGCGTTGAAAAAAGTAAGCAGTTTATTCATCAACTCATTTCGTGTTGTTTCAGGATAAACGGTTTCAAATGGAAATCCCAATACTGCAACTTTCCCCGATTTTACACTCTGCGGAAAATTGCCGCTGTAAAGTACGGCAGCGTAACCTGAAGCTGTATCAAGATCGGAATATTTTAGAAAACCGGTTCCGCCGTTTGTACTTTTAATTACATCGGGCCACTTCACGTCGATAGTGCCATGCGTTCCGTTATCAAAAAAAAAAGAAGACATCCCGGTGCAAATTGAATTATTGAACGGTTCTGTTTTGTAATACTTTGCCGAAATTCCGAACGGTGCATCGGCGAGATATTTCATCTTTAAATAATTCCATGCAAAATCTTTATCCGTAGTTGCGCCTTTATAATCAAGGTCCCAGGCGATCTCGCTGCCGGAGACGAAAAGATTTCCTCCGTTATTCAAAAAGGATTTTATTTTTGTCTGTTCTGTTGAATTAAAAGTTTCGTCAACAGTGCTTTCATCACCTAAAATATAATCTGCAATTTGGTAATCACTTAAATTGAATGTGCCGTCGAGAACCGCATCGTTAGTGGCGGATTCAAAATATCCGTTGTTTGTCTTGATTGCAAAAGCATGTTGACGGATGAAATCATACGTGTTGCCCGTTGAACTTCTGTCGAAACCATTCACAATTAAAATTGAAGGATTGCTATTTGCGGATGGAATTCCTGCCAACACTTCAGATTGAGGTGACTTACCGGAAAGATTTACCGCTTCCAATTTTATGAAATAAATTGAATCCGTTTGAAGTCCATCAAGGATCAAATTGTTGGCAGCAAGCACAACAGGCGATTGAAAATTTTTTCCATCTTTACTTACATAAGCATTATAATTATCAACAGCAGGATCATTGCCGATAATGATTTTTAGTTTATCGATACCACCGGATTTTATTCCAAATGATTTTGGTTTGCCAGGTAAACTTGTGTCTGGTATGTAAGTCGGTTGAGTCATTGCTCCGGTTTCGTTACTCAATATTTTATAAAGAACCGGATCGGCTAAAATTGTTTTTATATTTGTGATAACTCCATCAACCAGCATTTCAGCATTAAGTAAGCGGATGCCGTGGCTGTAATCAACGTAACTGTTGATGTGAATATTTGTGAGTGGTTGAATCGGTGAACCATTCAACTGATGCCAGCCATAAATAACAACATGATTCGCCCTTGTAGGATCAACAATTTTATTGCTAAGTACAACATCTTTTTTTGTTCCGCCGATGAGTTGTCCAAGCGTTCCGCCGGCAGCTATGCGCTGATTTTCAATAGCGGTATTATGTTCAACAAATTTTGGAACGCGCGTACTCTCGTCTCCAACGGGTGGATAAGTTATCGGTTCTAATTTTACCAATGCGTGCGTGTAAATATCATCCACAAGTAAAGCGGTTGGCATTACAGCGCCAAAAAGATCGGCAAGTTTTTGCGCGGTTATCGGACCCATCGGGATTCTGCAAAAATCTTCGTTCGATCCAATCGCAAGATAATCCGGCATAACTTCGTACGAACAAGCATGACTTGTTCCGTTCCCGTCAACAAAATTTCCCGATATTTTTGTCAGCGTTCTCATAAAATCTGGGATGTTGCCAACCGAAAGTTGATTAAATATTTCAACTTCTCTTTGCTCAAACGTCATGTTCAAAACTTGCTGCATAAATTGTGAACCTGAGATTGCGTTAGAAGGTCTTGGCGGTATTGTTAAAATCTTGGGAAGAACAGTTGCATCCTGTACGTATTGTGAATAGGCTCGCGAACCATAATAAACATAACCAACTTCTTCTTTATCAGTGCCGGAAACCATTCCTTGAATAAAACCGTTCAGTTCAACTTGAACCGTATGTAAAATCAATCTTTCCGGATTTTGTTTTAAAATGAATTTTACTTTTCCGTTAAGCGCAGTATATTTTATAAATTCATCGTTTTCTTCATCGGTAAATTGAAAATAATTTGCAAGATACTTTTTCATCATTTTGCTTCGGTACCAGGTTCCTCCCGTTGCGCTGACAATTGGTACTCCGTTGAGCAAAGCCACACTGTCGTTGTAAGCAATCACACTTAAGAAATGTGTTGGCGAAGCATTGATCCAATTCAATAATTTTGAACCGTAATTATCATCATAATTATAATCGCTATCGAGGAATGAAATGCGTTCAATGCTGTTTGGAATTTCGGTGTTGCCATCCATAAATCCGAATGTAAAACTGCCGCCGCCGCTGTGTCCCGTTAAAACAACGAACGGATCGTAGGCTGAAAAAATATTTTTTATATAAGTGACGAGGTTGTTAATCAAAGCATGGTTGTTCGGATATTTCGCTCTCCACGAAGGCCAGCTTTTTTGAGTGGTCTCAAGATAGACAGTTACTAAATTTGTTCCGTTTGATTGATTACGAAGGAAACGGGTTTGCGCACCAATGTGTTGAATATCGTAATGCCAATCATCTTCTGTATTTAATTTTTTACCGATAGTCTGCTCAATTGTATTTCCATTCGGTAGAGCGAAGAGAGCTATTTCGGTTCGTTTATTCGGATCGAAAGAGTCTACCGCCGGAGCGTTAATAAATATTCTTATCTCAGGATCATAATTAAACATGCAGATTTGTTCATTGAAAAAAGGACTTGTAACAAATCCGGGAAGTTTTACACCGGTAAACGCGATTTTTTTTTCTGTTGGTTGATTAACCTTTTTGATGCCCAGGGGAGAGGCGTTGGATGATGTAAACAGGAAAAGGGTAATGAACAAAAATATCTTTGACATAATCATTCCGTTGTTATAATTGCAGCTTTTGATTGTAAAAGTACAAAAAAAAACAAAAAGACTTGTCGTGCACGAAAACATTCTCATACCTATTTGCAGTCGTAATAAAGTAATTTATATCAGCGATTAATTTTGATAGAAGGCAACTTAACAAGAAATATTTTTTGTAATTTTCATCAAAGAGAAACAAGGATTATGAACAAACAATATAAACAAGCACTAATTATTTTGTCTCTGCTGGTGAGCGTACCGGTGATAGTATTTGCTGTGTACGAATATAGTTCCATCACCAGAGAAGAAAAATTGGTCGCAGAAGTTTACGAAACACAATTAAACAGCATTCTCTTTTCAATCAATCTATACTCTGAAGACATCATTTCATCATGGCAGTTAAAGCTTTCAAGCAAAAGTGCTGTAAGTGATAAAAAAATATTAACTGAATTTATCAATGAAAATCCTTCGATAAAATTTCTCTATTCCTACGATACCGAAAACAATAAAACAACTATACTCTACAACGAGAAGGAAAGAAATGTTGAAGAAACTGAGCCATCGATAAATTCCATTTTAAAGAATAATTCCTCCAAGATTGATAAATTATTCGCTTACTTAAAATCGGGTTACAGAAAAGCAGAACCGATAACTGATACGCTTAGTTCAGAAATAACTCACATTCTTTATGCTTCAACAGATGAAAAAGAAAAAATAATTTTCGGGATCGGAATTGATTCTAAAGAATTTATAAATAAAGCTCTTAAACCGCGGCTTCAAGTGATCGCCCAAGAGAAATTGGTAATTTCAATCTTCAATAAGAGAACGGGTGAAAAAGTTTATTCAAACTTCCCGGGAGAAAAAGGCGAAGCGAGAAATGATAAAATGCTGTGGCTGCTTCCGGGATATGAAATGGCGATCAAACCTCTCAATACAACTATTGAAGACATTGCTAATAAACGGAAGCAAGAAAATCTTATAATTACCGGAGTACTTGCTCTTCTCCTTTCTGCCGGAGCAATATTTCTTCTTAGAAATATCAGAAAAGAAATGAAACTCTCGGAAATTAAATCAGAGTTTGTGTCTAATGTTTCACACGAATTAAGAACCCCGCTTGCTCTAATAAATATGTTTGCCGAAACATTGAGCATGGGGAGAGTAAAAACGGAAGAGAAGAAGCAAGAGTACTATGAGATAATCGGTAGGGAAACAGAACGCCTTAGCGCAATTGTGAACAAGATTTTAAATTTTTCTCAGATGGAATCGGGTAAAAGAAAGTACAAATTTGAAGAAGTTGATATGAATGAACTTGTTGAAAAAATTTACGACAGTTACAAATTCCATCTTAAAAACAAAGGGTTTGAAGTTGAGTTTGAAAAAGAAGAAAACCTTCCGTCTATTCAGGCAGATCACGGCGCTATATCGGAAGCGGTGATCAATTTGCTTGATAACGGAATTAAGTACAGCAAAGATAAAAAGGAATTAAGTATTCGAACCGGGAAAGATGGAAAATATTTGTTTGTATCTGTTGCTGATAAAGGAATTGGAATTTCTACTGAAGACAAAAAGAAAATATTCGAGAAATTTTTCCGCGTGAGTTCTGATAATGTTCACAACACCAAAGGTACCGGACTCGGACTTTCCATTGTAAAAGAAATTGCCGCAGCGCATGATGGAGTAGTTGAAGTTGAAAGTAGTCCGGGCAAAGGAAGCACTTTCACCTTAAAATTTATGATAAAGGAAACCAAACAAAATGTATAAAATTTTAATTGTTGAAGATGAACCCGATATGAGACTTGGATTGAAAGACAACCTCGAATTTGAAGAATATGAAGTGGATGTTGCTGAGAACGGAAGAGTTGGTTACGAAAAGATAATCAATAATAAATATGATCTTGTTTTAATGGATGTGATGATGCCGGAAATGTCCGGGTTTGAAGTATGCAAACAAATAAGAAAAGACGGAATAAATGTTCCGATAATTCTTTTGACGGCGAAAGGAGAGGAGATCGATAAAGTTAGAGGACTTGAACTGGGGGCTGACGATTATATAACAAAACCATTTTCATTAAGAGAACTTTTAGCAAGAGTTAAAGCAGTATTACGCAGGGCGCCCGATTCCATTGGACAAAACGGATTGAAAAGTTCAAAAGCACAAATCGGATTGCTGGCAATCGATTTTTCAACCTTCGTTGCCTCAAGTAAAAACAAACCGGTGCAAATGTCTCATAAAGAATTTGAACTGCTTCACTATCTGTGGGATAAGAGAAATACTGTGGTTACAAGGGATGATTTGCTGAATAAAATTTGGGGATATGAGGAAAGTCCTACGACGAGAACGGTCGATAATTTCATTGTTCGTTTGCGGCAGAAAATAGAAAAAGATCCCGAACGACCTCACATCATTATTACGGTGCATGGGATTGGCTACAAATTAATCGAAGGTAAGTAAGTGTGGTAAAGTTTTTAATGCCGGCGGATTTGTAAACGCTTGTTACAATTTATTACAACTCTCTACATCTCTGTGGCATCTTTGACAATTGAACCCTTTATGTTTACGACGGAAATTAAATTTCATAATAAACAAACGAAGGAGTTCTAAAATGAAAAAGACAAGTTACACAGCGGTTTTGGCAGTTGCGTTGAGCCTGGTTTTATTCACCGGCTTAACAGCCCAGAAAAAGGCAGTTCTTGCCGAGAATCATATGCAGAATCTTATTATGGCAGTTAAATCGGATAATGATGGTCTTAAAAGAAGCGGAATCTATTGGGCAGGTTATTATAAAGTTGAGAAAATGGTTCCTCTTTTAGTAGAAGAATTTACTCATGAAAGCAGCAAAAACAAAATATTGATTGCTCTTTCTCTTTACCAAATGGGAGAAGATAGTTGTATCATCAAATTGATGGAGCTATCGAAGGATGAAAGAAATTTTGAGGTTAAAAGAATTTGCAACGCTGTGGTTGAACAGTATCAGATCGATGCTGAACTGGCAAGCAAGTAAATAATTTGACATCACGATTAATTAAACTATAATAAATAGCATATGAAAATGACAAATAAAATAAAACTTTTGCTGCTTCTCTTATTTCTTGTAAATATAACGGCGGAATTGTACGCGCAGGATCAAATACTAATCGCCACGTTAAAAGGTGATTGGAAATTTTCTATCGGAGATGATAAAAACAGAAGCAATCCTGATTATAATGATGCAGATTGGGATGTTATCACTGTTCCCTCCGAATGGGAGAATGAAGGTTACCACGGTTATAACGGATATGCTTGGTACAGAAAAAATGTTGTTATCTCCAGTTCGTACAAGTCGCTTAATATTTTTTTCTCCATCGGAAACATTGATGATGTGGATGAAGTTTATATTAACGGAAAATTAATCGGCAGGAAAGGCGAGTTCCCGCCTAATTATGAAACGGCATACGATCAATTCAGAGAATATATTATTCCTCCATCATTTATTAATTTTGATGCGCGAAACCAGATAACAGTACGTGTTTACGATGCACAATTAGCCGGTGGAATAGTAAGTGGTCCGGTTTCTATTATTGGAAGGGGAAAATTTCTTTATCCTGATTTTAGTCTTGACGGCAATGATTGGAAATTCTGCACGGGTAACAAGGAAGAATATAAAGATAAAAACTATAACGATTCAAAATGGAATTTTATTCAGGTTCCCGCATTTTGGGATAACTTCGGTTATGGAAATTATGACGGATATGCCTGGTATAGAAAAAAGTTTAATTCGGGGACAAAACTTGACGGGGAAAAAATTGTTCTGATGCTTGGACAGATAGATGATATAGATGAAACTTATATTAATGGAGTGCTGGTTGGTACTACCGGTAAAATGGGAAGCTCCTTTCCTGAAATAAATGACTCTGACTATAAACTTTTCAGAGGCTACTTCATTCCCGAAGGATTGATAAAACCGGGAGAAGAAAATATTATTGCAGTGAGAGTTTATGATGGTTTTAAAGATGGTGGAATTTATCTTGGTCCTATAGGGTTTACTGCGCAAGAAAAATATACCAAGTATTGGAAATCAATAAAACACAAAAAAGAAAGTTTTTGGGACAAATTGATAAATAGATGAAAAAACGAAACTTTCAATATGATAGAGTTGCAATAAATGTCCTCCCTCTCTTCTTTTTAAAAATATTTACTCCTTGTTATCTCCACTAAAACTTTTCTAAACTTAACACAAACACAAATTATGATTCGCGATCTTATTGTTTCATTGGTGTAAAGTTTCGTTCCTTCATTCTTTCAACACTTTGCTATTATCAAAAAAAGTGTTGATTTTTACACACACATTTTCAAGCAAAACCAACAAGGGGATTTGCATGGTTGTTCGATTAATTTTTATTACTCTTTTTATACTTTTCCCTTTCCAACTTTTTTCGCAGGGAGAAGTTTATCTTGTCTTAGGTTCCGATACAGGAATTTGGGAAGGACTTGACGTTACCCGCTATCATCATACTTACCAGCTCGGTCTCTATACAGATCCTGCACGTAATGCAAACAAAGTAATGGACTTTTCATTTCGAAATCAGATGAAAGATTCTTACGGTACTACGCTTAAAATGACGTGGTGGATGATGTCGGGAAATACTTTTCGCTATGCAGTAAATAAAAATGTTCCGCATGCAAATTCACTACCATTATATTTGATGAAAAAATATCAGGGCGCCAATATCAATTTACTCGGCGACGAACTTTCGCTCCATTACCATACTTGGGTGTGGACAGATTATAATAACGATGGAAAATATTTTTGGAATCAAGCGCTAACCTATGAGGAATTTGCAGAAGACTTCACTTACACGTTAGCCGAAAATCTTCTTGAAGAAAATATGTTCCCGGTTTCTTACCGCAGCGGCTGGCATTACATGGACAATGGATGGCAGAATTATTTAGAAAATATTCTTCCTTTTTCGATGCATAACGATTATCCCGCAAAACGGACAGCTACGATTGAACCGCTTGACAATACATTTGATTGGTCGCTTGCTTCTCCGGAATTTGTTCCGTTTCATCCGGCAAAAGATAATTACCAAATTCCGGGAGATTTAAAAGGTTATGATGTACGCTCCAAATATATGGCCAATTTCAGCCAGACATTGATGAACCATGTTTTTGAACAAGCGAAAAACGGAATTGATCAAGTTGTTTGCATTTGGGCGCATCTGCCGGAAGAAGATTTTCTTACGAATATAAAACGAATTGATTCGGTTGCGCATAAATCCGCAGCGGTATATCCCGATGTTAAGTTCCGATACTGCACTGGAGTTGAAGCTTATCAGCGTTGGTTAAAGACAAATGATTTTACTCCTCCTGTCATAACCTTAAATGAAGAAACTTTAGGAGAGAGTACTTATTATTTAGTTCAAGTTGATGAACCGATTTTTCAATCATTTCCATTTTTAGCAGGGAAAGATTTTTACGAAAATTATTTTGTAATTCCCTTGCAGTCAGTTGGAAATAACTTATGGAAATCAACTTCTCCTGTACGGAAAAGTTTGATGGTGAAAATTGGAGTTGCCGTAACCGATACGTCGGGAAATTTATCAACGAAAATTGTAAAATATTTGCCCGACGATATTTTTATTGATAATGCCGATGCAGGTTATCAAGAGGTTTATGGAAATTGGACTTCTTCAACAAAAAGTTCGTGGGGAAATGATAGCAGAACGGTTTCGCTTAATCCAAATGATTCTGCGTTTGTAAAATTTTCACAGGTGATTTCACAAACCGGTAAATATAATATTTTTCTTCAATCGCCTTTGATTAGTAATCCACCACCGAATATCACTATAACCGCAAAAGAAAACGGAACTAATATTTTTGAAAAGAAACTTATCAATCCTTTGCAGACAAACGACTGGAACTTCATTGGGACGGTTTCTCCTTCTGCCGGAAGTAATTTATCAATTGAAGTTAAATTAAAAGGAAGCGGTACTTCGATTACAAATTTTTCAGCGGATGTTATAAAAATTTCTTCAATGGTAAGAGAAAGAGAAATTTCCGTGCTACCGAAGATTATTGAGTTTGGTTCTTTTTCCATCGACGATTCCGCTTCTGCAGTTTTGACGATTGAAAATAAAGGGATAAGTGAATTAACCATTTCTGGAATTTCCTCGTCATCTTCTCATGTCATTTTTAATGAAACGCTGCCGATAAAAATTCCGGGGATGGAAAGCAGAATTATTCAGTTAACATTTGTTTCAACCGTATTAGGTCCAAAAACTGATACTCTTTTTATACAAAGCGATGATCCAATCACGCCGAAATTATCAGTTCCTTGCACCGCAAACATAGAACTTCCTTTTGCTATTGTAGATAATGAAACAGCCGGCGGTTATTTTGAATCGGGAGAGTGGTTTACAAGCGTAGCGCAAGCCTATGGCGCTTCAAGCCGGTACAGTTCACTTAACAAAACACCGAAAAATTCTGCTGTATTTAAAACTACTTTAAAACATGCGGGACTTTATAATGTTTTTGAAATTGTTCCGAACACGGTTAACGCCAGCAATAAAGCACACTACATTCTTAGCGTAAACGGAATTCCAAAAGATTCGGTTTACATAGATCAAAATTTAGGAAGCGGTAACTGGGTTAAACTTTTTAACACAGAATTGCCAAAAGATGTTCCGGTAGAATTGAAAGTGATTGACACGGGTTTGAATACGGTGACAAACGCAGTGCTTCGCGCTGATGCTGCAAAATTTTCTCTCGTTTCAGAAACTACAAGTTTGACGGAGAAAATTTCATCTCTTATTCCGGAAGTGACAATGTTAGAACAAAATTATCCGAATCCATTTAACCCGGGCACAGCTATTAGTTATCAGTTGTCGGTTTTCAGTAAAGTAAGTTTAAAAGTTTTTGATGTTTTAGGAAATGAAATAGCTGTGCTTGTTAACGAAGTCCAAAATCCAGGCGTTTATACAGTACGCTTTAACACCAATCAGTTGAGCAGCGGAATTTATTTTTATTCCTTCACCGCCGGGACTTATCAATCAACAAAGAAAATGATTTTATTAAGATAATGCAAAAATAAAAAGCCGCCCACAGTTACATGACGGCTCTTTATTGGAGGTTTGTATGAGAGGGGAATTATTTTAACAGGAGAAGTTTTTTTGCCGCTGAAAATTTTTCCGTTCTAATTTCGTAGAAATAAATTCCGGAAGGAAGATTCGCCGCATTCCATGTTGCAGCGTGATTTCCTACTTCAAGTTTTTCGTTTACTAAAACCGCAACTCTCTCACCGAGTTGATTAAACACGGCAAGCGTTACTTTTGCTTCTTCAGGAATTGCAAAGTTAATTGTTGTTACCGGGTTAAACGGATTAGGAAAGTTTTGTTCCAAACTATAGTTGGAAATCTTCGTTCCATTCTCTTTTATTTCTGTTGGCTCTTGATATTGAAACCGTAACAACGTGAATGCAGGCGCCGCAAAATTTGAAACGGTAATTGAAACATCCGTTCCAGATACCGGCGAAGAAGTAGTTTCCGACATCGCACCGGATGCGTTCATCATTGTCTGCCTTAGTTCCAAACTGCCTTTCGCTTTCCATGGAAGATTGTTGATGTTTAGAGTGCAAGTAGTGTATTTACTATTATAGTTGGAAATTAAAACGTAACACGATTTTTGATCATCAGAACGCCCGGCAAGAACCATTATGTTCGTGGTGTCTGTTTGTGACGATGCTTCGGTTGTAATAAATTCAGATGTATCAGCAACAATGCGCTGCGGTGCAAATCGTGTTAACTCTGTAAATGCTTTGAAGCCCTGCCCGGAAAGAGTTGGATTTGCAGCGTCCAATGTATCTTTCCCAAATAAATTCATAAATGATGTTCCGCGGAAATAAAGTATTTTATCTATCTTTCCAAGTTGAGCGGAGATCATAGATGATGCGGTAAAAGCTCCATGCTTTGCTGTATTCATAAGCGGTTTTAGACTGCTGGCATCCACATTTCCAAGACGGATATTGTGTTCAGATACATGGCTTTCGGTGGAATCGAATCCGTAACTATGAAGAAGATTACGGACATATTCTCCTTGAATTGCGATTGCATAAGGATTTAACGCGGCGTACAAATGCCACGAAAAGAAATCCAACTGTGCTTTGTTCTTGCGGCATTCATCCAAAAAAGTTTTAAGCCATTCCCGTTTAGTGAGGATTGACCCGGATAATACTCCAGGTCCGCCAACTTTAATTGTTGAATCAACGCTTTTCATAGAATCATAAACTGTTTTATACATGCGGGCAAACGCAACCGAATCACCCGGTTGACCTGCATTTGAATTAATAGAATCGCGCCAAAACCCACCATCAGGTTCATTCCAAACTTCCCAGTATTTTATTCCAAGAGATTTTCCTTTTCCGGTTGGCCAATCTTTATTAAAATGCATAACGGTTCGTTTACACACTTCGGCAAACTTAGTAAAATTGATTCTGTCGGGGTCATACGGCGCTGCGCTATAAACATCATGTGCGTCGTCAAAACCAACACCAATCCGGAAATAGGGAACAAACCCGGGAGTAACAATGGAATCAATTTTCTGATCTGCTGTTGTCCAGCTATAACTTGATTCTAATGTTGGATTGTATGCATCGTTGATTTTTTTATTCACCCAAAATGTATTTGCGTATTCAAAATATTGCAATCCCGACACATCATGTGTACGGATCATTGAAACACCGCCGTCTTTATATCCTTTAACAGCAGTTCCACCGTACGTTTCTCCGCGTGGAGGGAGGACTTCCGGACCGCCGTTAACGCCACCAAGGTCTTTTATTTTTTCGAGCGTTGAACTGAAGTTTACCGTAAATGTTTTCTGTTGGCTATCGGCACTGGTCATCAAACAAATTAAGAACCAGGCAATAATTAAGAATTTCACTATTTCCTCGGTAGTTATATTTTAATTTACATCTTTCCTCTACGACACATGAGACTATTTACTATTACGACATTTGTCGCCTGGTAATTTTTACTTATTTAATTTTGTTTCTGGATTTAGATCATAGTATAATTTAATATATTCTCTTACCACTTTCATTGATCTTCCTGTGATCT